>CADDZN010000026.1 GCA_902812375.1 bacterium
CTCGATTTCCGCGACTGGTTCGCCGCAAGTATTCCGCGATGTGGGCATTGTACTCCGATGCGTTTTCGCGGATAGCCTGACCGCCAAGCGCTTCTTCATGGCTGACATCGCCCAGAGGGCCAAGCTTGCGCAGTGCGCTCGCGATGACGAACTCGGACATCGCGTCGGTCCATACCGGCTGCATCATGAGAGATGTCATCATCATGTCGCGCCCAAAATACGTCGCGTAGTTGGGCAGGCCGGCCATCAATTTCTCTTTTGACGAGAGCAGCTCGGTTCCGCGAACGTCGCGCTCGAGCTGCCGGTAGCGCGAGACGGTCGCAACACCTCCCGTACTGGTTGCTGCTCCGCCATTCGCGGCGCGATCAGCGGCGGTGCGAGCATCCGCCAGAAAGTTCAGGAATGCGCGGTTGAAGATCTGCTCACGTGAGAGCGGAGTAAGCGTCGGTCCATCGGTAGTCACCCTCACGGTGAACCGAATCGGGCGATTCCCATTCGCGGTCAACGTGATGGTCGGCACCATCACCACTATCGATGCGTCGCGAGGATCGGTGCCGAGATCGAGCTCGAGTTCCGTTTTGTCATCGAGCGATGGTTGAGTGATTGCCACTCCTCTCCGGTCGCGGACTCCCGTAGTGATGACATCGGGCACGAGCCTCGCGCGAAGATCCGTCAGGTAGTCCGCGTTCAATAAGGCGAGCTCTCGGTCACGCTCGGTCGGCGGGAGCCGCTCGAGATTTCCAATGAGGTCCTCTTCCTCGCGGATGCGGAAGGTCGGCCACTCGTACGCATTCATCTCTCGGCCGGAATAGCCAAGATCGCGCTCTACACGCATGGAGCCGAGCAGGAGCCAGCCGATCACGATGCGCGGCGCGTTTGCGACTAGCTGGTACTCCACCGTCCGCTGGCCGTTGGACTCGGATATGAGAGCAGTCGGAGCTCCCCACTCGAGGCGGACCGGGTTGCCCGCTCCATCGCGGACGGTGAACCCAACGCTCTCGTCCACGGCGTTTGCGAGCAGCGTGACGACGCGGCCTCTTCTCGCATCGAGATACACCTGCACGACGTTTCCCTTCGTGTCGCGAAAGAATCTCGTCTGGTAGCCCTGATAAGCCGCGGGATCATCGATGCCAGCTTCAGGGAAAGCCAGGATGGGGGAAACGGTTCTCGTCTGACCTTTCGCTGTGATGCTTAGAGGGAGCAAGAGGAATACGAGGAGACGACCCTTCATTCGATTCTCCATCTAAAGACGATTAACCAGGACGGTACTACCTCGAACCAGGACTAAACTCCGGATTGCGGACTTATTGCGAACCAGGACCAGGATATACCAGTGACTTGTGACTGGTCACTGTGCAGCCACTCTGGGTGATAGAGGGTTACGGTCTTAGAGACCGCTAAGACCGGTGAGGATGGATCGGTGAGAATAGACCTATGAAGAACGTTATTGTGACCGCGCTTATAGAGTGCATCACCTGCTCGGGCTTAGTCAAATTGATTTCCTCACCGGTCTTACCGGTCTCACCCGCCTTTCCCCTGTAGCCCCGAGAGCAGTAAGTACGCAATCCGCAGTTTAGTCCTGGTTCTAGTGCAGTTGTTACGAATACTGCCCCGACATATTGTACGATGTATGCCCGGGCTCGCGCATTGAGGTTATCTCTCCGCTTCGTTGTTCCGCTGGTGCTCGTTCTTACGGCGCTCGCATACGCTGTAATGCCGCTCGTCGACAAGCTCACAGTCCAATGGTTCGTGAAGGACCTGAATCTCCGGTCCGCGCTTGTCGCCAATACTATCGACGAGCCCATGTATGCGCTCGTTGCCGCCAATGATACCGTTGGAATTCGGCGATTCTTTGCGCGTATTACGCAGGACGAGCGCCTCTTCGCCCTCGGCTTCTGTGGTACCGGAAATGGCAAGTTGATCGCGACCCCCACTCTGCCCCGCGAGATCAACTGCCGGAATCTCGAGCAGTTCTCGAAGCCGGCCGGTCAAATTCTCACCGAAGCCCAGGGGCCGCTCCTCGTTTCGGTCAGACCGGTCGCGCCACTCGGGGATACCGTGGGAACCCTGGTGCTCGTGCACGATATGAGCTTCGTCGAGCGGCGGTCGCAGCAGACGAAGCAATACCTCTTTTACTTCTTCGTCGCGCTCGCCGTGCTCGTCTCGCTCATCACCGTCGCGGTCGCGCAGCTCAGTTGGCGGGGCTGGGTGCAGGGAATCCGGGCACTGATGCGCGGCGAAGGATTACTCCGACCAGCGCGCGCCGGTGACGTAGCGGAGCTCCAGCCAATCGCCGACGATCTGCGCAGCCTCATTCGTGACATCGAGTCGGACCACCGGCTGCGGGACGAAGAGCAACTCGCGTGGACGCCCGAGACGCTGCGCGGAATTCTGGATCGCGAGCTCCGTGGCCAGAATGTCATCGTCGTCTCGAATCGAGAGCCATACATCCACGTCAGGCAAAGCGGCTCGATCGTCATTCAGCGTCCCGCCAGCGGATTGGTCACTGCCGTCGAGCCGATAATGCGCGCGTGTTCCGGAACGTGGATCGCGCACGGCAGCGGGTCCGCCGACCGTGAAGTAGTCGATCGCCACGATCGAATCCAGGTGCCGGTCGACAATCCATCGTACCAGCTCCGCCGCATCTGGCTCACGCCCGAGGAAGAGCAGGGTTACTACTACGGCTTCGCGAATGAGGGATTGTGGCCACTCTGTCACATCGCGCACGTGCGTCCGATCTTTCGCACCTCCGATTGGGTGCAGTACGAAGCCGTGAATCGGAAATTCGCGGACGCAGTCGTCGAGGAATCCAAGACATCCGATCCAATAGTTCTGGTGCAGGATTACCATCTTGCGCTCGTGCCGCGGATGGTTCGCGAACGCCTGCCAGGCGCCACCATCATCACCTTCTGGCACATCCCATGGCCAAATCCTGAGGCCTTCGCGATCTGCCCCTGGCGACAGGAGCTGCTCGACGGCCTCCTGGGGAGCAGCATCCTCGGATTCCACACCCAGTTCCACTGCAACAATTTCGTCGACACGGTCGATCGCCAGCTCGAGGCGCGCGTCGATCGTGAAACGTTCAGCGTGATCTACAAGGGTCAGACGACCGCCATCAAGCGCTATCCGATATCCGTCGAGTGGCCACCGCCGAAGTCGTTGATCATGGAGACGGTCGAGGAATCACGCGAGAGAATCCGCGAGCGGCATGGTCTTCCGCGTGACCACGCGATCGGTCTCGGGGTAGACAGACTCGATTACACCAAGGGCCTCGAAGAGCGCTTCTACGCAGTGGAGCGACTGATGGAGCTCAACCCTGAATGGATCGGCAAGTTCACCTTCATCCAGATTGCCGCTCCGACGAGAGCGAGCATCGAGACGTACCACTCCTACGAGCAGCGGGTGCGCGCGATGGCGCAGCGAATCAACCAGCGCTTCACTGGTAGCAAGTATCCTGTGATTCTGCTCGAGGCCAAGCACTACGAGCCTGTCGATGTCTGGGAATATTACCGGGGCGCCGATGTCTGCTTCGTCAGCAGTCTGCACGACGGCATGAATCTCGTCGCCAAGGAATTCGTGGCCTCGCGAGATGATGAGCGCGGCGTGCTTATTCTCAGTCAGTTCACAGGTGCCGCGCGAGAGCTGCCCGAGGCTCTGATCGTCAATCCATACGACGCCGACCAGTGCGCCGCCGCGTTGAACGTCGCGCTGACGATGCCGTTGCGTACGCAACGCACCCGGATGCGCCTGATGCGCGGGCTCATCAAGGAGTTCAACGTGTTCCGATGGGCTGGGCGCATGTTACTAGACGCCGCTACAATGCGGCGTCGTCGAAAGATCCTTGGCCGTCCCCTTCAGCTCGATCGCGCCACGTTCATCGCGGATGCTGGCGCCGAGGTCACGGGCGGCCCGATCTCGGATATTTCCAGTGAAAGCATCCGCTGAGCGAAGAGCTCCGGCGCGGAGCGCGATGAGCCGCGTCCCAGCGCCCCGGAGTGAATGGGCCTACTTCTTCGACATCGACGGCACCCTCGTCGATATCGCACCGTCTCCCTCGGAGATTGTCGTGGAGCGAGAGCTCCAGGCCTCGGTGTGCGAGCTATATGAGGCAACCGGTGGCGCTCTCGCTCTCATCAGCGGACGGTCGATCGCTGATGTCGATACCATCTTCCACGACACTCAACTACCTGTCGCCGGCCAGCATGGTCTCGAACGGCGTGACTCGAATGGGAAGATCACGCATCACGATGCGCAGCTCGAAAAACTCGAGTTCGCCAGAAGCCGAGTGGCCGAAGCGATCGCCGCTCACCCGGATCTACTCCTCGAGGACAAGGGTCTCTCCCTCGCCCTGCACTATCGCTCGGCGCCCGCCCTCGCATCTTTCGCGCACCGAACTATGCGCGCCATTGCCTCGGCCGTTGGGCCAGAGTTCACGGTTCAGTCGGGCAAGCGCGTGGTGGAGCTCAAGCCGAGCGGGAAAGACAAGGGGGATGCAGTGCGAGACTTCATGCAGGAAAAGCCATTCTTGCGCCGAACGCCCGTGTTCGTCGGCGACGATGTGACGGATGAACATGGTTTCGCAGTCGTAAACTCAATGGGAGGCCATTCGATCAAGGTCGGGGGCGGCGCAACGGCGGCTCGCTGGCGCCTGCCGAACGTGCGCGCGGTGCGGCGGTGGCTGGAGCGACGAGACAGCGAATGAGCAGTCCCGGAGCTCAAGGTGGGGAAAAACGCTCGCAGTCTCTGGATCTCGCTCTCATTGGCAACGGCACCATCGCTCTGCTGATCGACCCTGTTGGCGAGATCAAATGGGGCTGCTTTCCGCGGCTCGACGGCGATCCGGCGTTCTGCTCCCTCCTTCAGAGCGCGAAGGATCGCGACGACGAGCTCGGACTCTTCAGCATCGATCTCGTAGGTTGCGTCCGAACCGAGCAGGAGTATCTGACGAACACACCGATCCTCATTACACGGGCGTTCGATGCAGATGGCGCGGCGATCGAGATTACAGATTTCGCGCCGCGTTTCAGGCAGTACGGACGCCTGTTCTGTCCGATGATGCTGGTCAGGCAGGTGCGCCGCATCTCGGGAAGTCCACGCATTCAGATCAGATTGCGACCGGCTCGCGACTACGGTTGCGAGCGACCGCGCACGACCATCGGCAGCAATCACATCCGTTATTACGGCGGAGAGGTCGTGCTGCGTCTCACAACCGATGCATCTACGACTTCGGTGCTCGATGAGAATCCGTTCTTTCTCGAAGATTCCGTGACGCTGCTACTGGGGCCAGACGAAACCGTCAGCGGAGCACCGTCGGAGATCGCGCGGAATTTCATCGATGAGACCGCGTGGCACTGGCGTGAGTGGGTGAGAATGCTGGCGATTCCGTTCGAGTGGCAGGATCAGGTGATTCGGGCAGCGATTACGCTGCAGCTCAATGTGTTCGAGGATACCGGGGCGATCATCGCGGCGGTCACGACTTCAATTCCGGAAGCGCCGAACACCGCGCGAAACTGGGACTACCGGTACTGCTGGATCCGGGATGCCTATTTCGTCGTCAACGCATTGAACCGCCTTGGCGCTACCCGCACGATGGAGCGCTACCTCGCGTTCATCCTGAACATTGTTGCGGGCGTGGAAGACGGAGTATTGCGTCCTTTATACGGGATCAATGGACGCTCGGTCGTCGAGGAGCATGAGGCCAAATGCCTCTCCGGATATCGCGGAATGGGACCGGTGCGTGTCGGAAATCAGGCCCAAATTCAGGTGCAGCATGACGTCTATGGCTCCGCGATTCTCGCGGCCCCGCACATTTTTTTCGACCGCAGGCTGGTGCGCCGTGAGGACGAGACACTCTTCCCCCGCCTCGAGGCGCTCGGTGAGCAGGCGGCAAAGCTGTTCGATCAACCTGACGCGGGAATTTGGGAGCTGCGCGGGAAGCTCCGTGTCCACACATTCTCGAGCGTCATGTGCTGGGCAGGCTGCGATCGTCTGGCGAGAATCGCGCAGCACCTGGGCTTGGTCGATCGCGCGAAGTACTGGCGGTCGCACGCCGATCGCATGCACGCGGAGATCTCGAGACGATCCTGGAACGCGAAACTCGGCTGCTTTGTGGGAACTATGGAGGGCGACACTCTGGACGCCAGTCTGCTGCGCTTGCACGAGGTGGGATTCCTCGAAGCCCAGGACCCTCGCTTTGGTCAGACGGTCGCAGCGATCGAGCGTGGCCTCAAGCGCGGGGATTTTATTTACAGATACACCGAGCAGGACGATTTCGGAGCTCCGGAGAACGCCTTCACCGTCTGCACCTTCTGGTACATCAATGCGCTCGCCGCCTTGGGCCGCCGCGACGAAGCGCGGGCGCTATTCGAGAAAGTGTTGACGCATTGCAATCCGCACGGACTGTTGTCGGAAGACATCGACCCGAATACTGGTGAGCTGTGGGGCAATTTCGTCCAGACCTACAGCATGGTTGGAATCATAGATTCAGCAATTCGACTTTCTGCTGAGTGGGATCAGGCGTACTGAGATGAAACAGAGTTCGAGATTCGAGCTGTCGACCCGTCGCCGTTGGCGGGGATTGCGCGCGGTGATCGCGCTCACGGTCCTTCTCCTCGCGACTGGACCGATTACTGGCTCCGGCGCGACGCGCCCAGTCGTCGGACAATCGGGCGATCTGTATCTGGTGCGGTCGGAGTCAGAAGTGTGGCGCTCGGTGGGCCCCGCGCTTCTCGTTCGCTTCCATACGAGCGGCACCAGTCGATCGTCGGTCGCGGCCGAAGCATCCGACATTCTCCCTTACTTCGCGGCGCACGCGGATTCGGCACGGCTTCGGTATCTGTTGCTTACCGCGTACCGACCTGTCCTTCAGATGGGGAGTCTGGGCGTTTATCGCGCCTGGAATTTCCGCTACGAGCGCGCGGCGGATGGCTGGACCGCAAGCAATTATTGGTAGGGAGTTCCGTTGTAGCACTGCGTAGCAGTCCACCCTTGCAACCGCGCCGATGCCGATCGAGACGACTCTCGTAATTCTCTTCTCCGTTGCGACGGCGGCCGCAATCGCCGCGCGACGGGCGAGGATACCCTACATGGCGGTCCTCGTGATCGCTGGCATCATACTCGGCGCCTTTCACGTCGTGAATCCGCCAAGACTGACGCACGAGCTGCTGTTCGGGGTCATTCTGCCGGGCCTGCTGTTCGAGGCGGCGTTCAACATCGATGTACGAATCTTTCTCCGCAACAAGATGGCGATCACCGCTCTGGCGATTCCGGGAGTGGTTGTCGCGATAGTGCTCGCCGGGGCTGGGACAGCGTTGGCCATCTCAGCGCTGTCGTCGGAGCGCGGACTGACGTTGGCACAGGGCCTTGTATTCGGCGCACTCGTAGCCGCGACCGACCCGATCGCCGTGGTTGCGATCTTCAGGGAGGTGAAGGTTCCCGCGCGCCTGATCACGCTCGTGGATGGTGAGAGCCTCTTGAACGATGGAACATCGATCGTGCTGCTGTCGCTGCTTCTCGCCGCGGTAACCGGACTGAGCTCGGGCTACAGCCACCTCGCGCTGCAGTTCGTTCTCATAGTCGGGGGAGGCGCATTTCTCGGATTTGCCGCGGGGACGATCGCGTCGCGGCTTGTTGCGCGCATCGACGACGCGGTGATCGAGATCACCATCACAGTCATTACTGCTTACGGTACCTTCGCGCTCGCCGAGCAGGCGGGAGTCTCGGGAGTAATCGCAACCGTGGTTGCCGGGATGTACTGCGGCGAGATCGGATGGCGCGAAGCGATGTCACATACCACGAAGACGGCGCTCGTCGCATTCTGGGATTACATCGCGTTCGCGCTCAATTCGATCATTTTTTTGTTGATTGGGTTCGAGGTGTCGACTCCTGCACTGTTACGGGCCTGGCCAGAGATCGTGCTTGCATTTCTGGTGGTTGTAGCCGCGCGCGCCGCCGTGGTGTTTGGGGTTGGAGGACTTCTGAGCCGCACCAGAGAGCGCCTGCCCTGGAGCTGGCTTTCGGTGATGACGTGGGGAGGGTTGCGCGGGGCGCTCTCGATGGTGCTCGCGCTCTCGCTGCCAGACGACTTTCCGAACCGGGAGCTGCTGGTGACGCTGACGTTTGGCGTGGTCGTGCTGTCGATTCTGGTGCAGGGACTCACGATGCAGGGACTGTTGACGCGGCTCGGAATCGTTGGAGCTAGATCTGGGTAAGTTGACTTAATCACACGCCGTTCGGGGCAGTGGTGGTAAGCGAGTGGTCCGCAGTAGTCCGCAGTAGTCCGCAATCAGTTCTGGTCAGTTCTGAGCCATCCGCTTTGCAGCTCACAGCTTGAGGACCGAGGGCTGAGGACCAAGTGCATTGATAATTGCGGACTGATTGAGGATCGAGGAGAGAGGACAAAAGCCTAGCCGTGGGGCAGTTGGCTGAGGTCTGGTCGTGATCCGTCTTCGCTAACAGCTCCTCCGCTAACAGCTCCTTCGCTAGCTGCTCCTTAGCTAACAGCTCTGAGCAGGAAGCACGCTCTTAAAAGCAAAGGCTTGCACTCCAGAGCCCGTACGCCCGACGAAACCCGCACTTGTCAGCAATCCGCAGTCCTCAATCAGTCCGCAATTATCAATGCCGTTGGTCCTCAGCCCTCGGTCCTCGAGCCAAGAGCTGAGAGCTGCACGCTCACGGCCCAGAACTGACTAAAATCGCGGACCGATTGCGGATTGCGGACTACTGGCGACTCTACAACTGCGTCCGTTTCGCGAACGTTACGTCTCCGCGACATTCACAAAGTTGACACAGTGCCCAGGCGCTCGTAGGTTGAATACAACATGACACACTTCACGGCCCGCACGCTGAACCCGATTCTCGGCAACCGTCTCAATGGCGGGTGCTCGATGCGCGGAGCGCGGCGGCGAACAGGTTGAGTGTGCATCTGACATGGCAAACCTCGCCCCCGCACTCCTACTGGATGCGGGGGCGATTCGTTTTTGGGAACTGGTGACGACGCGGCCGACGAATGTCGATCGCGCACGGCCTCGAATGGAGGAACAATGAGGAAGCATTACCTGCTGGTGAGTGACTTCGATCAGACACTGAGCTTCAATGATTCTGGTCTGGTACTGAGCGAGATGCTCGGGATCACCGGCTTTGAGGAGCACGTCGCGAATCTTGCCCGACTCAATCTCGTGCAGGAAGGCGCCGAGCTTACATACCTTCTGCGTCACGATCCGGAGTTTCGGCGAGTGCGAAGGAGCGATCTCATCGAGGTCGGCAAACGGATTCGCCTCAAGCGAAACATCGCGCTTCTGGCCGAATTTCTGAAGGAAGGCATCGACGGATTCCGGTTCGACTTCTATGTCGTCTCAGCGGCGCCGTGGCTCGTCGTGCATTCCGCTCTCGATGGAATCGTTCCGCCCGACCACATCATCGGCGCACACTTCGGCTTCAATCCTGAAACGGGCGAGGTCGAGACGATCAAGCAGGTGCCCGCGGGTTATGGCAAAGTCGCCGCTGTCGATTACCTCCGCTTTCGTCAGGGACTGCCGAGCGATCGCGTGGTGTACGTCGGTGACGGAAGCTCAGATATCCACGTAATGCTGCACGTGAATCGAGGTGAGGGGCTAACGATCGCGGCTTCTGAAGCGAGGCACATCTCACAAATCGCGCGGCGAACGGTCATCAGCGATGATGCACTCAGCGTGCTCATCCCGATATTGGAGGAGATCGCGGGCTACGATACAAGCCAGATCCGGTCGGTGTTCGAGGATCAGGGGCTGCTCATTCAGGAATGGGATCGGGTCAGGACGGATTGGGTGACCATTCGGGATGGTTCCGTCATCGCAGCGGTTGAGCCGGCATTGGCATCTTGACACTTCTGGAATCTGAAACTGCAACTGAACGGGCGAGAGCTCCAAGTCTAGTAGTCGACAGTTATTAGTTCACTACGCCCAGACTCACCTCTGTGGCCGTAAAGCCACTGCTTGTGGCACGAATGCCACTGGTGGAGTCCCGACGTCGTGAACTGACCAACTGACATCTAACTGACTTGGAGCTCTCGCCCGTTCTGTGGCAGTTGCTCCCTCTACCTCCAATCGAAATCATGATCCACTACCTCGGCTACCTCGCCGGAACTCTCACCGTCGTCTCCTTTCTGCCACAGGTGATCCGTACCTGGCAAAGTCGCAGAACAGGCGACCTCTCGCTCGGCATGTTCACCATCCTCATCACGGCGAGCTCGCTCTGGATAGTGTACGGCGCGGTGGTTGGTGACATGCCGGTCGTCATTACTAACGTCGGGATGGTCGCGCTCAATGGCGCAATCGCGGTCGCGAAGGTACGCTACGGATGAACCGATGTGCTTTTTGCATCGCGTGGCCGAACGCGAAGAATCTCGATCTTTTTATTATTGCGTGAAACGATGATGAGGCGAGCACCCTTTGGCCCGCGAAGAAGTTTCAGGTCTCGAACTTCGCCATCGATCCTGAGACCGCTCTCTTCCATGTCAACGGCTGAGAAGCGTCCGTCCCCCATCCCGCGCATCATCAGACCGTAGCTCGCGTCGTACCTGCCGAGCATCGGAATGACGCCGTAGAGATTGCCGCCGACGAGCAGATCGAGGCGGCCATCCCCGTCGAAGTCTTCCGCGACGGATGCGTAAATCGGCGCGAACTGCGCTTCACGCGGCAATTCTCGCAGAGTGAAAGTTCCGTTGCCGTTGTTGAGCGCGATCGCGCTCGCGAAAGTGTCGGCCTCGCGTACTTCCGCGGCTTTCAGGTCCGCGGAAGGAAAGATGTCCTCGATCCGACTCGCGCCAAAATCCTTGTACGTCGGGAACTTGTCTCGCAGCGAGGGGATTGTTTTCAAGAGCTCGTCTCGACTCGCGATCGGATAGCGAACGCCATTCCTGTAGGCTGTCAGGATTTGCTCGACGTTGCCGCTACCACTGTGCGAGAAATCGTTGATATAGAGTCGAGCAGGCCCCTTTGCCGACGCATGGATGTAAGAGTTGAGGCCGAGGTTGCCGAGGACGAGGTCCGGCCGGCCGTTGCCACGGAGATCGACAGCCTGAACACTATTCCACCATCCGTTCGTACCGGCGAGGCCCGCCTCCTTCGTGCGGTCGATGAATTTGCCGTTCTCCTGGTGGAACACTCTCACCGGCATCCATTCGCCAACGACAATGAGATCGAGCTTGCCATCGTGGTCGTAATCGACCCACGCGGCAGATGAGACCATACCTGCCTGGGAGAGATCAGGCGCAAGTGCGAGAGTAACGTCACTGAACCGGCCGTTTCCCTCGTTCCGCAGCAGGTGACTCTTGGGGGTCAAGCCATACGCGTGGGTGACAACACGACCGCCGATGAATACATCGGGCCTGCCATCGCCATTGAAATCCCCAACCGTCGCGCAGGACCCATTCTCGAAGATGTCCGGCAATGCATCGCGCGCGCGCAGGAAGGCTCCGTGACCATCATTGAGATAGAGCCGCGGACGCAGCGCGTCATCGCTCCCCCAGAACTCATTGCCACCACTTACGACCAGCAAATCCGGATATCCGTCTCCATTTGCATCCAGAAAGCTCGTACCAACATCCTCGGCAACACTGTCCGCCGCAATCGATGGCTGACTGGTCGCGTGGAACGTTCCGTCGACATTCTGGACGAAGATTTTGCCGGGCTGCCACTTCGCGCCGCCCACGAAGAAGTCGTCGAGGCCGTCGCCGTTCACATCGGCCACCGCGAGCCGCGGACCTTCAGTGGACAGCATATGAGGCATCAAAGGCTCACGGTTGAAGTCGACGAACGCATCCTCGTGGTGCGTGAAGTCAACTCGAGAGCGGGAGGTCACGTCCGTGAAAAGCGGGAGCGGAGGCTTCGGCAACGGATACTTCGCGCGTGCCTCGGTCTGCGAGAGGGTCAGCCCGCGATTTACCGCGACATCTCTCATTACCTGATATCGGCGATCCGGCCAGATCACGACGAGCGAATCGACCGTCGTCGCTTTCCCGAGCCCGAAATGAAGACGGCGATCGACCGACGACTCGAAGCCGCGGGTGGGCTCCTGTTCGACCATTTGTGCTGAGTCCTGATGCCAGACAGTGACCTTGGCGCCAATCCCTTCGGTGTTGCCGCCCTGTCCGTGCAGTGTCACGGTGAGATACGCGTTGCCGTTCATCTCTCGCGAGCGGTTTCGGTAGATTGACACCGGAGCGTTGATGTTGCTCACCACTAGATCGAGCTGCCCGCTGTTGTTCAGGTCGACGTACGCCGCGCCGTTCGAGAATCCTGGCGCCGCCAGCCCCCACGATTCAGCGACGTTGGTGAACGAATAATTGCCGTCGTTGCGGAATGCGTAGTTCGCCAGCGGAACCTGCGGCATTTTTCGGAGCAACTGCAGGTTCGCGTCGGTGATGGAATTCTTTAGCGACGCCTGCACAGCATCCTGGCTGACGTAGCTGATGTAATCCATATCATTCGCTCGGCGGTAGATGCCGTTCGTGATGAACAAATCCTTCTTTCCATCGTTGTCTAGGTCAGCGAAGAGCGGCGACCAGCTCCAGTCAGTCGCGGCTATGCCGGCAAGATTTGCGATCTCGCTGAACTTTCCATCACCCCGATTCAACTGCAGTGCGTTGCGGGTGTACTGGGGATGATATCCCGCCTGGAGTCTCAGGCTGAAAAGATCGAAGCTCTCGGTCGATGCGGTGGTTTTAAGGATGTCTTCGCGTTCCGGAAGCATGTCGAGCGAGATGATGTCCGGCCGTCCGTCGTTGTTGAAGTCGGCGGCATCGACTCCCATCGAGAACCTGCTGGTGTGTCCGGTCGCTTTACTGATCGATTCGCTAAATGTCCCGTTGCAATTGTTGATGAAGAGATAATCGTCGCCCTGGAAGTCGTTGGCGACGTACAGGTCCGGACATCCATCGCCATTCACATCGCTGGCAACAACGCCCAGGCCATAGCCGTCGACACCGTCACGAATACCCGCCGCCGCCGTGACATCCGTGAAATGTCCTCCATCATTCCTGAAGAGTCGGTCACCGGTGCGTGGGGTGTTCGCGCCCTGCGATGGACCGGAGACTGTCGTGCGCGCTACTCCTGATCCCGAAACCGCGGACCGCTCCGTATGAACCGAGTGATCCAGCAAATACATGTCGAGGTCGCCATCGCCGTCGTAGTCGAAGAACAACGCCTGGGTGGAGTAGCCCCTGTGCTCGAGCCCGTATTGCCTCGTGCGGTCCGAGAAAGTTCCGTCGCCGTTATTGATGTAGAGAACGTTGTGTCCGTGCTCACTCAGGTAGTCGACGGCTGACACGTAGATATCGAGCTTGCCGTCGCCATTCACGTCGGCCATGGTGACGCCGGTTTTCCAGCCGTCCGGATCAGCGACGCCCGCTTTGTTAGTTATATCCTCGAACTGATAGTTGCCCTTGTTTCGGTAGAGTTTGTTGGGGCCGAGGTTCGATGTGAAATACAGATCGGGGAGTCCATCGCCATCGATGTCGCCGACGGCGACACCTGCGCCGTTGTAGTAGTACAGGTAGTTGAGCGGGTTGAAGTCGGCGCGCTCGGGAAGTGTGTTCGCAAATGTTACCCCTGTTGCTGCAGGACTGAGCAGCTCGAACAACGGGTGCGATGCGGCGCCCGGTGCCTGTCGCTCACAGCCGTACATGGTTGCGATTGCCAGAACAGTGATAGAGCGCACATATGACTGCATGACTAACGGCGAGGGAAGAAAAGGGGAAAACGACGACGACCGGTATCTTTCCGTTCTCTTCTTTTCGCCGTTGTTCCCCATCCGCAGTCGTAGCGCCTACCTGGCCGGCGTGAACCGGATCGCCTGCCCCCCGCCCGGAGCAAGCACCACTTTGAGGTTGGTCCTCGAGTCCACCGTCCGTTTCGATATGGCAACGGGCAGCGGATTCGTCGCCCAGTTCGCACCCGGCCCGTCCGCGTAGATCTCGGCCACGTACTTCCGGCCTGGCGCAAGAAAGTCGAGCGGCACATTGAAAGTGCGGCCCGATTCGTCAGTGATGGCGCCAAGGAACCAGTCAGGACTGTTCTTCGCCTTGCGTGCGACGATCACGTAATCGCCAATTTGTCCATCGATGGTCTTGCTCGTCTCCCAGTCGACTGCAACGTCGCGAATGAACTGGAACGCCGGCTTCCCGACATAGTTCTCGGGTAGATCCGCCGCCATTTGCAATGGCGAGTAGATCACGACGTACAGAGCGAGCTGCTTGGCGAGAGTCGTTCTCGGGTGTGATTCCTCCAGCCGACGTGGCCGACCGGTGCCACGCTCGATCAGGAGGTCGAAGATGCCTGGCGTGAAGTCCATCGGGCCGGCGAGCAGTCGGGTGAAGTAAAGATTGGTCTCGTGCTCAGGCGGGTTTCCTCCTTCGCCGCCCCACGCGTTGTACTCCTGGCCGCGCGCGCCTTCTCTGCTCATCATGTTCGGGTAAGTGCGACGCTCCCCGGTGTCATGGATGGGCTCGTGGATATCGAGCATGATGTGATACTTTGCCGCCGTCTCGACCGACTTCCGGTAGTGCCGCACCATGAACTGCGAATGATGGGAGTTTCCCTCTGGCGTCGTGTCGGTGACGTAGCCTGATTTGATCGCGTCGAGACCAAGCGAGTGATACAGTGCGTACGCCGCTTCCATTTGCCGCTCGTAGTTGACTATCCCGCCCGACGTCTCGTTGTGCACGATCAGGTGCACACCCTTGGATTCGGCGTATTTGGCGAGGCCCGGCAGATCGTAGTCGGGATATGCCTGGGTGAAGGAGAATGCGTTGGCGTTCTTGATCCAGTCGCCGTCCCAGCCGGTGTTCCATCCTTCCACGAGCACGCCACCCAGACCGTTCGCCGCGGCGAAATCGATGTAGCGCTTGGTGTTCTCCGTCGTGGCACCGTGCTTCGGCCCCGAGCTCCACGTCATGGTGTTGATGTGCATTCCCCACCAGATACCCACGTACTTCATCGGCTTCACCCAGCTCACGTCGCCGAGGACGTTGGGAGGATTCAGATTCAAACCCAGTACCGACGGTGATAGGTCAGCCGCGCGGTCAGCGATCTGGATCGTGCGCCAGGGCGTTACAAAAGGAGTATGCCCCCGGACCTTGTCACCGTTCTGCCACGGCGCGAGCGCGACGCGCAGTAGCCGGCTCTCCATTCGGGGTCCCGCGAGATTCATTCTGGCGTAATCGACGAGATTGGCTTCGTGGATCACCATGAAGGTTTTGCCGTCACGCGTCGCCATCGTGAGCGGCGTCTGGATGCTATCGATGACGCTCACCGGCGACGATGAGTACAACATCTCGGAGCGATCGAGCCGTGGGCGGTTGGACGGAATCCACCACGACTTCGCATCGTCCGCGAGGTTGAACTGAGTGAGCTCGTCGGATATCACGAACTCGCCGAGCGCGGGCTGCGCGGGAAACTCGTACCGGAAACCGATGCCGTCGTTGAACGCGCGGACGACGAAATCGAAATGCCTGCTCGGCGCTGCCGTCTCAGTGACGGCGACTCTCAGCTCGTTGTGATGATCGCGGACGCGCGCGACCTCGCCCCACGGCTGCGTCCACGTCTCATCGTGTGTCGCGCGCGCGGAGCCGGTGATGCGAAGCCCGTCCCGGAGCGGAGTCGCGCCCTTGAACTGGAAGCCGAGCATGGATGGGAGGAGAAGAGGTCGGCCGTCTCGGGTGAGTGTGTAATAGAGCTGGCCGTCGTGCACCAACACGGCGACCCGATTGCGTCCGTCGGGAGAAGCCACAACGAGGTTGTCCTGGGCGCTCAAGGGAGCAATCCCCGCTGCGGAAAGCAGCGAGATCGAGGCAATCGCGAAGCGGCTACTCTGAATGAAACGGTTTATACGAACTCCCATTTTATTTCTCCATTGCGAACGTCGTCCCAACGTGCAGATTAGACTCGGATCAGGTAAGTGCTGCTCATGCGTGCGCTACGAAATGCACGCGGAATTTACGGGAGGCACGGCTAATGCCTACTCATGCCGTGGTTCATTTCCAGGCCTTGTGCCTACACAGATGGAGACATCTCAGCAGCGTTCTCCTGTCTTCTACTTTCTCCTCGCCGGGCTCGTGTCAGGATGTGCATCACTGAGTGGAGTTCCCGGAACGACAGATGATCCCATTGTCGAGCACCATCGACTCGGGACAACAGTAACCTCTGAAGACTTCGACCACAGCCCCGGCGAATCGATCGAGCAGGTGATTCAGTCGCATATCCCCGGGATCATGCTTACCTCGAACGCCGACGGCAGCATCTCCGTACGGATTCGCGGAATCAGCACGTTCATGGCTGGCACTCAGCCTCTGTACGTGATCGATGGCGTCCCGATCCAATCCGGGCCCAGCGGTGGCCTCGTCGGAATCAATCCGCACGATATCGCGTCGATAGAGGTACTGAAGGATCCTGTAAACACATCATTGTACGGTGTCCGAGGCTCGAACGGCGTAATCGTCATCACGACCAAGCACTCGCATTAGCAGGCGGGCATGGCTAATGCACCGGTTTGTTTCAGTTCCCACCGGCCTTGCGCCACCGTCATATGGTGTCATCTAACGCTCGCGTAGCTTTTTGTGGCGGCCTCCTGGCCAGCCTCACGATTGGCTGCGCATCAGGCAACGTTCGTCCCCCCAACAGCGACATGCCGGAACCCTCACCGACGCGCCCATTGGTGGGCACGGTTGTGACGAGCGACGACATGGATCGCGTTCCCGACGAGTCGATCGAGAAGGCATTGCAAGCTCGCGTCGCCGGCGTCACGATCGTTCGCACACCGGACGGTGGCATAGCGGTAAGGATCCGAGGCGCAACGACCATCAATGGCGAGACTCAGCCACTCTACGTCATCGATGGGATGCCGATTCAGCCGGGCCCTTCGGGAAGCCTGGTTGGAATCAATCCTCGCGACATCGCGTCGATCGAAGTGCTGAAGGACGTCGCGAGCCTGGCGTTCTACGGCGTGCGTGCGGCAAATGGCGTGATCCTGATCAAGACGAAGCACGCAAATTAGCCGTTGCACGGGATAGTCAGCGCGCAACCGTGGTTGCCGCGCGGAACACGAGCGGGCGATCGTTGTTCCGCGCGACGACGTAGATCGCTCCCTTTCTGGTGCGCACCCGTTCGATGTCGCGCGCCTGGCCTGGAACGAGGAATCCACTTTCCCGCTCCTCAAGGACGGTGAAGCGGCCGTTCCGATCGGCGCGCAGATACATTCCATACCCAGCGCTCATTTTGCCCAACTCGGGCTTTACCCCGTCGAGATTTCCCGCCAGCAAAATATCAGTGCGCCCATTCCCCTCGACGTCCGCGGCGAGTATTCCGTAGACAGGTGCGATCTGCACCTCGCGCGGAAGCGGCGTCATGGTAAATGATCCGTCGCCATTATTGCGGACGAGCGATGTCTCGAAAGTGTATGCCGTTTTCACCGCGGCATCTTCAAGATCCTTCTTCGGAAAGACATCGGCAAAGGTCTGCGTCGCATAGTCCTTGAAGGTCGGATAGCGGTCCTTGAAAGATGGTAGCGAGCGGATGAGATCGTCACGGAGCAGAAGTGGATACTCCCTACCCCTGTTGTAGTACGAGATGATTTGCTGAAGGAAGCCGGTATGCGCGAAATCCTTTACGTACATCGTGACCGGCTCCCTGGCGCTCGCCTGGAGACGCGTGTTGAGCCCGAGATTGCCCACGATGAAATCAGGCCTGCCGTCACCATTAAAATCTCCGACCACAATCCGATTCCACCACCCATTGCTCTTCTCGAGACCGTGGACGGTTTGTTTCACCAGCTTGCCGTGACCAGTGTTGTGAAAGATTGTAATCGGCATCCACTCGCCGACTACGATCAGGTCGCGTCTGCCGTCGCCATCCACATCGCTCCATGCGGCATCGCTCACCATTCCAATGTGCGATAGACCCGGCGCTGCCCGATCGGTGACGTCCGTGAACTTGCCATGGCCGTCGTTCCTGAGCAGCACGCTTTGCGCGTCGATTCCATAGCTGCCCGGAATGCTGCGTCCGCCGACAAACAGGTCGATCGCACCGTCGCCGTCGTAATCTCCGGCGACAACTCGTGAGCCACTCAAGGTCAGAGGAGGGAGCGCGTTAATCG
>CADDZN010000027.1 GCA_902812375.1 bacterium
GAGTACGAGCTCACGTGGCGGGATTACAAGAAGCCTCCACCACTAGCGAAGCGAGTGGGTCTTTCAGAGAAGGCGATCGCCGCTCATAAGGCCCGACATGCACCGGCAAATCATCCGTGGCGTGGCACGGGATACCCAAAAGCAAAAGCTGAATTCGAGGCGAGACGAGCGGCTTTAAACCCGGCTCTAATCCCCACTGAAGTACCATGATCAATCAAGAGAAAAACCCAAACCCCGAGGGTGACATTTCTATTGGCGTAATCAGGGTGACATTTCTAATGGCGTTTGACACGCCCCAGCCCAGCCCGTTGACCCACACCCAGACTCCAACTATCTTAAGTGGCTGTAGATGGCCACCTAACCGTAACACAATACATGACTTACGCAATCATCCGGACCGGCGGTAAGCAGTTCCGCGCCGAGGCTGGTAAAACAATCAGAATCCCGACGCTCGTTGGCGAAGCGGGCTCGAAGGTTACCTTCGACGACGTCATCCTCGGCTCCGACGGCGACAAGACGCATGTCGGAGCGCCTGGAGTCAAAGGTGCGCATGTCACCGGCGAGATCGTCAAGCATGGCAAGGGCGAGAAGATCGTCGTCTTCAAGCACAAACGCCGCAAGAACTACGCGAAAAAGCAGGGCCATCGGCAGGCATTCACCGAGGTCCGCATCAAGGATGTCGCCTTCGGCAAGAAGAGCGGGGGAGAGAAGTAATGGCACATAAGAAAGGTGTTGGCTCATCGCGCAACGGACGCGATAGCAATCCACAGTACCGCGGCGTCAAGAAGTTTGGCGGCGAGAAGGTCGTGGCGGGAAACATCATCGTCCGTCAGTGCGGTACGAAATGGCACCCCGGCCGCAACGTTGGCCTCGGCACTGACTTCACGATCTACTCGTTGATCGATGGCGTCGTGAAGTTCGAGCATAAGAGCAAGACGCGTTACAAAGTCAGCGTCTATCCCGAAGTCGAGACGAGCGCGGCGTAACCGATTTCGCGCATCACGCAACAATTCCAAGTCGATTTTGAAGGCCCCTCGCGGGCCTTTTCCTTTTTGGAAACCTCGGCTACGCTTTTGCGTAATTTTAAGGAACACCATCAAGCGGAATCAGAACGATACCATTACTCGACAGATTGAAACAGGAGCGCGACCGCGCGGGAAGAGCCGCGCAGGACGCATTCGATGACGGGAAAACTCGGCTCGAGGCATTCCGCACGAGGCAGCTCGCTGACAAAGCCGCGCAGGCACTCGGCTATGCGGTGTACCGCGCCAAAAAAGGCGGGCGAGATCTGGACGCAGCGACTTACGATCGCTTGGCCGGAACCTTGGAGACGCACGACAGCGAAGCTGCGCGTCTCGAGGCGGAGATCGAGCTCAAACGTCAGCAGGCCGCAGACTCTCGCAGCACGACGAGCGGCAGCTCCTCGCCCGCAGGCACTGAACACCCAGGGTCGCCAAGCTAAACACCTCGCGGCGCTTTGAATCGAATCGGGATCGCGGCCGGGCTTCTCCTCCTGTGTGCGATCTCAGTCGTTCGAGTAGCGCGGCCGCCGCGTGTAGTTCCCGCTACTGCTCCTGACTCGGTCTTTTCCGCTGAGCGAGCCATTCGGTATGTCCGAGCGATTGCGCAGCGACCGCACCCAATGGGAGCCGTCGAGCACGGTCGGGTCAGAGACTACATCCTGACTGAGCTCACAGCGCTCGGTTTCCGTCCGGAAATCCAGAAGGCGACGGGAATCGGGACACGGTACCGGGAGGCGGGCGCTGTCGAGAACATTCTAGCTCGCCTGCCGGGCGCCGATTCAGGCGGAAAGGCCGTGTTGATAATGGCGCACTATGATGGCGTCGAAGCAGGGTCCGCAACGGCCGATGATGGCGCGGCTTGCGCCGCTCTTCTCGAAACGTTGCGCGCGCTACGCGCAAGACCTCGACCGCCAATGCACGACGTTATCGCTCTCTTTACAGATGGTGAAGAATCAGGCTTGCTTGGCGCCGCCGCGTTCGTGCGCGAACATCCGTGGGCTAAGGACGTTGCGGTTGTCCTGAACTTTGAGGCGCGCGGCACGACAGGACGGTCCTTTATGTTCGAGACTGGCCCCGGCAACCTCGACGCCGCGCGCGCCCTGCGACATGCCCCCGGCGCAACGGCAGGCTCGGTGTACACGACCATTTATCGCATGTTGCCGAACGATACCGACCTCTCGGAGCTCGCAGCACTGCATCTTCCCGCGCTCAACTTCGCGTTCGCGGATGGCGTCGAGCGCTATCACACGAGTCGGGACGACCTCCCGCATCTCGATCACGGAAGCCTGCAGCATCACGGATCCCAGATGCTTGCGATGGCTCAGACTCTCGCTGACAGCCAACTGCCCAGGCCGATTACAGGTGACGGAGTTTTCTTCGACCTGCCGATTGTTGGACTCGTCGTGTATCCGCAGGGACTCGAGCTGCCACTCGCGTTTGTCGCACTCATCCTGGTTGGCGCGGTGATCTTTCGCGAACCCGGCCTCGCTGCAAGGGGAGCACTCGTCGCGCTGATCGCACTTCTCGTCGCTGCAGCGGTTGGCTGGACGGTTAGCCTCGGATTCCACGGTCCAGCGGTGTGGAGCGGCATTTCCGCCGCGTGCATCGTGCTACTGTCTCTTTCGCTGACGGTCATCTGCTCCGCGTTTGCAGTTAGATGGGTCGGATCTCGCGGGCTGTACACAGGGACGTTGATTGTTTGGCTCGTAGTTGCCTTCCTTCTCGCTGCCCGTGCTCCTGGAGCGAGTTATCTCTTCATCTGGCCGCTGTTGTCTGCAGCAATGGCCAGACTCGTTGGCCGCGGCCGACCCATCGCTGAATGGTTGACTGCGGGTGCGGCGCTCCTTCTTCTCGCGGGGTTCATCTATGGCGTTTCTGTCATAATGCTCGGTGTCACAGGCACCGGTGCCGCCGCGCTCGCAATCGTCACGCTGCTGGTCGCGCTGCTGCTCGCTCCCCTGATCGACGTAGTGACAGCTTCTTTCCATCGGCAGGCGGCAACGGCCCTCGGCGTTGCCGGGATGGTGTGCTATGGAATTGCAGCCCTCGCTATACGGCCAGATGCTGACCATCCGGTGCGCAGCGCCATCATTTATGCGGAGAACGTTGATTCCAGCGACGCATGGCTTGGTGGGAGCGGTCCGGCGAGGGACGGATGGACTCGAGCGGTGATCGGCTCCGAGAATGGTCAGATCATGCCGGCGTGGACTTCATGGATGTCAGCGTATGGTGGCAAGTTTACCGCGCGCCAGGTGAAGAGAATCCCACTTGACTCACCGTCTGTCGCGCTAGTCCGTGATACAACAGTCGGCGCAGCGAGGAATATGGTTCTACGTCTTCGCGCACCGGTTGCGTCGACCGCCTTATCGATACGCGCGCGAGGCGCAAAAGTGATCAGCGCGTCGATCGACGGGCGGGCAGTTGATGCCTCGCGATACCGGTACCACACGCGCGACTGGGTGATGCAGTATTGGGCTGTTCCCGATTCCGGCGCGGTTATCGACCTCTCGATTCCGGCGAGATCCCACATCGAGCTCGACGTTGCTTCGCGCCGACCGGGCATTCCTCAGGAGATCGCAACCACGCTTCCCCAGCGCCCGTCGTATGTAGTGCCTAGTCAGACTGGGGATGTGACTATTAGCTCCAAATCGCGCCGCTTTTGATTTCCGTCGCTGTATCGAGAACACTGATTCGCGTCGGTGCGTTGCTGTCTCTCGCTGCGACCAATCGCGGGACGCCTTCCGATCGGCGTGCTGGGGGCGAGACACCCGAAACGTTGATTGAGGTGCTCGATCGGGCAGCTTACTCGCGCGATTTTCGGGACAGGCAACGGAAGAGATGTTGCGCCAAACACACGGAAGTGCCGCTGCAACGTCGCAGATCGTTGAGCGACACTTCCGCCACACCGCTTACTGCGGCGGCGTGTTGTGTGAATTCGGCAGGTTCCGATATCGTTCCATCAACAAGTCTTGCCGCGTTTTGTCATGGTACTCTCGTCCGCGGACAAAGACGTGCTCCACTCTGGTTGAGAACTCGAACGGATCTCCACTCCAGACGACGACGTTGCCCTCTCGGCCCGGCTGAAGTGACCCGACTCGATCGGAGACACCAAACACTTCGGCCGGTGTGAGAGTTACCGCTCTCAAGGCATTCTCCCACGCCAAGCCATAAGCTACCGCGTTTCCGGCTTCCTGTTTCAGATTGCGGACGTTGAACGCTTCCTCGTCGCCGCCGCCCGCATTTCCGATCAACGCGACTGGAACACCGGCCTTGCTCAATAATGCGGCGTTCTCCTGCCGCTGGCCCAGCGCGGCGAATCCGGCCGGAATGTTGTTCATCGCGCCCGTGAGAACGGGAACGTGCGCCGCCGCGAGTTTATCCGCCATCATCCATGCCTCCGCGCCACCGCCGATGATCAGCTTGATGTTAAATTCGCGAGCTAGCCGCATCGCTGCATCAATGTCGGCTTCCCGGTCAACAGTGACCACGAGTGGAAGACGCCCTTCGATCACGGGAATCATCGCCTGCAGATCGAGACGACTTGCGGCAAATGGTCTGGTCTGGGCGCGATCGAACGCTTCGCGATGGGTCTGGAAAAAGCGCGTGTCTTCGAGGAGCTCACGGAGCTTCACCATCAGCTCACCTCGAGACTCCAGTCCAGCCGATTGCGGATCGCCGATCTCGGCAACCATTGCGACTGGAGCGCGAATCACCATGTCGGTGGTGGTACCAGGAACTACGTCGACGAGCGCAGCCTGACCGGCGACCAGCCCACCCGTCGGTATCACAACGACACTCGTGATGCCTTCCTTGCGAGCGGGCGCAAGCAGCACCGAGTTCGGGTTCAATCCATCCCATACAGTGAACGCTGCCGCGATGTTGTCCTTTCCGCGCGCGGAAACGTCCCTGGTCTCTTGGACTGCACCGATTTCCTGGACACCCAACTGTGTGGAAGAGTTCACGAAACCGGGCGTGACGATCTTGCCGGTCGCGTCGAGGCGCTGCGCATCGGCGGGAATCGCGACGTTGCTGCCGACAGCCGTGATTCTGCCATTCACGATCAGCACCGTGCCGCCGTCGATTGCCGGGCCGCTCACGGGATAAACTTTGCCGCCTGTGATGGCAATAGTCTGCGCGGTCAGTGTTGCGGTGGCGATCATGACCGCAACGAGCGAGGCAGTAATTTTAGAAATGAGCAATTTCATCGGTTGGTTCCAGTAAACGGGACGAAGCCGAGCTCGAAATCGGTGCGCCACTGCTCGGAGGGATCAGTGCGGTCATAGAGAAGTGCGCCGTCCACCCATACCTTTTCGGGACGCGAGTACACGCTGAATGGGTCACCCGACCAGAGAACCACGTCGGCATTCTTGCCTGGCTCCAGTGATCCGATTTTGTCGTCGAGCCCCAGCGCCCAGGCGGGATTGATCGTCAGCCACTTGATCGCCTGGTCCTCGCTGATCGGCAACCCGATCTCAGCGCCGGCAGCCATGGCTTTTGCGGCCTCTTGATTCAGGCGCTGGGAGCCCGAGGGGTCGTCAGAGTGAACGATAACTCTCGCGCCAGCATGATCGACGAGCGCCATGTTTCCTTTGACGGCGTCCATCGCTTCCATCTTGAAGCTGCCCCAATCGGCCCAGAGTGATGCGCCGATGTCTTCCTTCGCGAGCAGGTCAGCGATTTTGTACGCTTCGACGCCGTGGTGGAACGAGCGGATCTTGTAGCCGAACTCGTGGGCGATGTCGATCATCTGCGCCATCTCGTCCGCTCGGTAGCAGTGGTTGTGCACGAGAATGTTGCCGCGGAGAACTTCCGCAAGTGTCTCCAGGCCGAGGTCGCGGACCGGCGGATCACCCTTGTGATCGGCGTTCCACTTGTCCCATTTCCGCCGGTAATCAACGGCGCGAATCCAGGCGGAGCGATAACCGGCGACATTTCCCATTCGCGTCTGCGGGCCACCGCGATTGCCGTAAACACGTTTTGGATTTTCGCCGCACGCCATCTTGAGTCCGTACTTTGCGCCGGGAAATTTCATTGCTTGCACCGTTCTTCCCGGCACCACCTTGAGCACGACGCTTCGTCCGCCGAACAGATTGGCGGAGCCGGGAAGTACCTGGAGCGTCGTGACCCCTCCAGCGAGATTGCGCGGGAACTGCGGATCCTGAGGCCACACCGAGTGTTCGGCCCACACCTGCGGCGTGACGGGATTAGTTGCTTCGTTCCCATCGCTCAGCGCATTGCCGCCCGGCGCCGCGTAGACACCCAGGTGCGAATGGTCGTCAATGATTCCCGGCGTGACGTACTTACCGGCGCCGTCGATCACAAGTGCATCACCAGGTGCGTTCACCGTCGCACCAACCGCCGCAATCTTTCCATTTTGCAAAAGGATTGCGCCGTTCCGGATTGTCGGCCCGGCGGCCGTCAGGATATTGACGTTGCGAATTACCGTTGTCCGTGAGGGAAACGGGACGTAGGTGCTGGGGAATGGGTCAGCGTTTGGCGTCGAGGTCGAGCCAAGGCCGATCGCGGCCTGACTGGAATCGCGCGCTGGCGTTGTTGACGTTGATGTCGAACGCGCGGCGCCCGCGCACGCTGTTGTCCCTGCGAGCAGGAGACAGAATAATGCACGCATGTGAACGGCTTTCCTCCGAAAGTTGACTCTGGGTGGCAATAAAGTAGCGCAGTTACCAGTGGAATGCGGCGAGATCCGCGACGCGGTCAGTACAAATTGCGTCGACGCCGATTGATTTCAGGGTTTTCCACTGGGCGACGTCGTTCGAAGTCCAGGCGATCACTCGTCCACCCTGGTCGTGGACACGCGAGACCAATCCTTCATCGATGAAGCTTACCTCCTGCCACAAATCTTCTGAGCCAGTGCATGACAGCGCAGAAAAGGGATCGATGTGGCGCGCCACTTCCAGGACTCCGGCGCGAATAGCGGGAAAGAGCTTCTTGACCGTTTGCACGATGCGGTGATCGAACGAGTGGACTGCGCAGTTCGCCCTGGACTCGCGAATGCAGCGGACGACGAGAGGCTCGATGTTCTTCCCCTTGATCTCGATGTACACCATCGGTCCGAACCCCACCGCCTCGAGCACCTGGGCGAGAGGAGGAATGAGGATGCCGTCCCCAAGCGGAAATTCGCGCAGCCTGCCGGCGGCCAACTCCGCGATTGCGGGTTTTTCACGGTTTGGCATGCCTCCGGCGTTGAGTAGAGGATCATGGTGTACAACTACAACTCCATCGCGCGTGGCGTGTACATCCAGCTCGATCGCATCCGCGCCGAGCTCCAGGGCTTGCAGGAAGGCGGGGATCGAGTTCTCGGGAAAGGTGTCGTGCGCGCCGCGATGAGAGATGCGCTCGGGAATGTGATTGTTGGGTCGTGGGCTCAATCGTGGCTCGGCGTGTACCTTTCGCGGCGATGAGCGCGAAGCTATGACCCGGCCGCGTGGCGGTCAATCGGCCTTAACGGTGAAGTGTTCCGAGCGTCTACCGGATGAGGCCCAATGACTCCCAGCCCCGAAATTAGGCCGCCGACTGACACGGAGCTGATAGAGCGGTGGAAGGCCGGGGACACCAGGGCGGCGACCCAGTTGGTCGGGCGACACTCGCAGGCGCTCGCGCGCTTCGCGGCGAGCTCCGGCGAGCGCGAGGGGATCGAGGAGCTCGTGCAGGATACGTTCGTGAGGGCTTTTGCTTCGCTGGACTCATTTCGCGGTGAGAGCTCATTGAGGACCTGGCTTTTCACCATCGAGCGCAGACTGATGCTCGATCGGCGGCGAGCGGAGCGGCGGAGCAGGGAAACTGTTCCGGATGAGGAATCGGACCACGTGAGCGAGTACGGCGCGCTCGATTCACTGATTGCGGAGGAAGCGCAGGAAAGGGTCAGACGGTCGCTCGAAGCGCTGTCACCAACGCAGAGGGACGTATTTACCCTCAGAGTGCAGCAGGGACTTTCGTACAAGGAGATCGCGGAGATTCTGGGCACGACGGAAGGAGCAGCGCGGGTTCACTATCACAACGCGATCCAGACGGTAAAGGAGTTTTTGAGAGATGAATAAGTGTATGGAGCTCGATCTTCAGGAAATGCTGCCCGATCTTTTGCATCGGACGCTCGACTCGGCCGCGCGGGCGCGTGTCGAGGCGCATGTCGCTGAGTGCGCCTCATGCACTGAGGAGCTCAAGGTGCTTCGTACCGTCGCGTCGGCTGCGGTCTTTGCCCCTACTATCGATGTCGACAGAATCGTCGGGCACATTGCGCCATACAGACCGATTGCTCCTGTAGTCCAGGCACCGGCGCGTTCGCGCGTGGTTTCATGGCTCGTTGCGGCAAGCATGCTGGTGGTCATCGCGGGCGGCGGATCGTTGCTCATGGTGCAGCAGAGACAGCCTGGAGCTCGAGTCGCTCCGACTGCTGTTGCCAGTCACCAAGTCTCGACCTCCTCTCAATCCGTTGCCGTCAAGCCGCCGGTGACTTCGGTCCCGGTCACCCGAACGTTGGATCAACCGATTCATACTCTCGCTCTCGCGCCTGGCGTCGACGGTCTTAGCGATGGCGATTTGCGTCAGTTGATGAACGACATGGATTCATTCGATGCGCTCCCAACCGTCGAGCCGGAGCCGGTGCTCTCGGTTGATACCGGTGATAACCTCGATCAGGGGCTCTAACAATGATGCGGCGACTGCTTGCAGCGTTTGTCCTGAGTGGATTGGTTGCGGGATCTGCAATCGCGCAGCGCCCCACGGCTGCGAGAAGCCCTGACCGTGCTGCACTCGAGCAACAATTTCGTGAGCGCGCAGCCAAGCTCGCCCAAAAGAAGCTCGGGTTGACCGACGCGCAGCTTGCGCAGCTCGAGCAGAGCAACGCGCGGTTCGGGCCGCAGCTCAATCAGCTCATTCAACAGGAGCGCGAGACGCGCCGACAGCTTCGACAGGAGATGAGCTCCGGCGACAAGGCCAACCAGCAGCACGTGAGCGAGCTACTCGACGCATCGATAAACCTGCAGAAGCAGCGCATCTCGATCGTAGAGGCCGAGCAGAAGGATCTCGCGCGCTTTCTGACACCAACGCAGAGGGCAGGCTATATAGCGCTGCAGGCGCAGTTCAGGCGGCGTGCACAGGAGCTCGCGCGCGGCAAAGGTCCACGTCCGGGCGCGAGATAACCGGACGGTGTAGCGCGGGTCCCATCGAACCTGATAAAATAGACGGAACAACGGGCTCTCGATCGCTCTGACCGAGGGCCCTTTTTTTTGTCCAGGACCTGATGCCGGATTTAGCGCAACACATCACGAGGCTGCTCCAGCTCTACACCTACCCGGTGCTTCTCGCACTGGTGCTCCTCGAGAGCGTTGGCATTCCTCTCCCCGGCGAGATTGCGCTCGTGACGGCGGCCGCGTTCGCATCACATGGCCGCATCTCCATCTATATCGTCGTGTTCCTAGCCGCCCTCGGCGCTACGGTTGGTGGAGTGCTGGGCTACTTGATCGGTCTGAAGGGCGGACTGCCGCTGATCGTGCGCTATGGCGGGTACATCGGCATTCGCAAATCCCACGTCGAGAAAGCTCACGCGTTCTTCGAGAGAAACGGATCGAAGACCATTCTATTTGGCCGCTTTATCGCTCTGCTCCGCACCTGGGCCGCCGTCATCGCGGGTGCCGCGTGCATGTCGTTCACGAAGTTCGTTGTCTATAACACGGCCGGCAGCGTTGCCTGGGCAATCGTCTTCGGCTTTCTCGGGTATTATTTTGGCCGCGATCTTCCGGTGCTCGAGCGCTACATATCGCGGTTCAGCATGGCGAGCATGATAATTGGCGCGATCGCGGTGGTACTCTTTATTCTTTACACGCGAAGGAAAACTCGGCGCCAAGCTGCTAGATTGTGAGTCGCGCCCGGGTGGCGGAATCGGTAGACGCAGGGGACTCAAAATCCCCCGGCCTTTGGCCTTACGAGTTCGAGTCTCGTCCCGGGTATTGCTTCGATCTCGCGCTCTGCGAATGTCTGTGGTTCGACCAACATAGTATCCGAGCGCCCGAGGCGAGATCGACAGGTACTGGCGCGATAGGCGCTAGGCGACGAGCCGGCCGTCTTGAAAAGCAATTGGTAGCATAAGTTCGCCGCCAGTTGTAGGAGGCGAGATCATGCCTCGCCGCTGCCGAACAGCTCCGGTAGCAGCTCTTTCACTTTCTTCGCTTTCGGTGCTGTCTTAAACGTTCGGTTCGTTCCTGCCGTGCGCGGCATATCAACGGTCTTGCCTTCCAAAAGCTCACCGACCGTCAGCAATTGTACTCTGGCATGTCTTCCCCACGGTGATTCATAGAAGCCGGCAGACGCAGCTTCTTTTCTCATGTCGCGCGTCGGCTCCTCGAATGAGATGAGCACACCCAGCTCCGCTTTCTCCCGCGCAAGCACTCCAACCAGGTCGCGAACATGGCTCGATGTGATGTGACCGGCTTTCACGGAGAAAATCGCGGATCGGGTTTGTTTACTCTTTTTCCCCTCTTCGTGAAAATACAAACGGCCGTCGATTCCTTTATCCGCGCCTTTTTTCTGCTCGACTGGACGGGCTCCCACCAAGCCGAGCGCCCACCACTGGAATTGGTATTGATCTGTCTTCGCCAGGACCTCCGCATCTTCGACGGTGGTCGGCTCGCCGATGACAGAGAATTTTGCGGAGGTGCCGTAAGTGTCGATGAGACGCGTTCGAATCAGATTGATCGCCAGGTGAGTGATGTCGATCCCGATCCAACGCCGTTTCAGCGTCTGAGCGGCGGCGATTGTTGTCCCGCAGCCGCAGAACGGATCGAGTACGACATCTCCCTCATTGCTGCTCGACGCAATTATTCTTCCTAATAACGCCTCGGGTTTTTGAGTTGGATACCCGAGACGCTCTGCCGCCTGGGCGCCGATCGGTGCAATGTCGGTCCACACATCTTGCAAAGGCACGCCTTGCATCTCGTCTAGATAGCGCTTGTAGGAGGGAGTGCCTCCACTCGGCGGGAAGAAAAGTCGTCCGTCGCGGTCGAATGCCTCCATTTTCTCTCGCGAATACGCCCAATACCGTCCCTTGTACGGCTTTCGACCCTTGTACTCGTATAGCGTGTCACCACCCGGCTTGGCAGCAGTGAGGTTGTCGAGACGGTACCGTCTGCCAGTCCCCGGTTCGATGTATTTATAAAAGGCGTGGAGGTATTCTTGATCGTAGGGCGTGTAGAGTGTGTTCCATTTCCATTCGTCCGACTTCGTATAGAACAAGATTACGTCGTGAATGCGCCCGTGTTGTTTGCGACCTTGTTTGGCATCGCTGTGCGCGCTGCTCCGCTTCCAAATGATTTCGGTGCGAAAATTCTGCGGCGCGAATACCGAGTCCAACAGCAACTTCAGGTAGTGACTCGCGGTAGGATCACAGTGGAGATAGAGCGACCCCGTTGATTTTAGAACACGGTGCAGCTCCGCAAGCCGCGGAGCCATCATCGAGAGATAGGCGAGCATATCGCTGTCGCCAAGGAACCTTCGGAACGCTTGCAACGCTTCCGACACCTTTCCGCCGCGCTCCACAACTTCGTGGTACGACGCCGCGGCTGCCTCGTCCCACTGCCATGTGTCCTCAAAAACCCTTATCTGGGCGGCCGCGCGCGTACCATCCTGCTCGGCGAAGAGGACATTAAAGTTGCGCGCGCTGTTGAAGGGCGGATCGAGATAGACGAGGTCTACGCTCTCGTCATCGACGTAGCGCCTGAGGATGTCGAGGTTGTCGCCGTAGTAGAGCGTGTTCTCTTGGTCACGTGGCTGGTTCGGCATAAGCTGGAATCTGGCATGGAGACCACGTTTACCGGAATACCGCAACCGCCATCATCGTGGCGCTCATCGTCACCTGCGCTCCGACTACGCTACGCGCGAAGTCGGCTGTTGCGCCGGCGCGATCGCACCCGCCGGCCGTCCCCGCAATCTCGAATAACCACGCCTCGTCCAGCCGCGCACGCGCTCCGGCAGCTCGTCGAAGTAGGTGTAGAACACAGGCGTCACGTACAGCGTCACCAGTTGCGAGAACGCCAGTCCTCCCACCACCACGACAGCAAGCGGCCGCCGCGCATCTGCCCCGGAGCCAGTGCCGAGCGCAATCGGCAGCGTCGCCATGAGCGCCGCCATCGTTGTCATCATGATCGGCCGAAAGCGGACAATTGCTGCCTCGACGATTGCTTCCGTCGGTGTCTTCTCACCGTTGCGCTCGGCCTCCAGCGCAAAGTCGATCATCATGATTGCGTTTTTCTTCACGATGCCTATCAAAAGAATCAGTCCGACGAATCCGTAGACGTCGAGCGGCATCCGGAAAATCCAGAGTGCCAGGAGCGCGCCGAACGCTGCGAAGGGGAGACCGGTGAGAATGGTCGCGGGATGGATGAAGCTCTCGTAAAGAATTCCGAGCACCATGTAAATCACGAAGATCGCGAGCACCAGCAGTGCGAGCAGACCCTGCTGGCTTGCCTGGAACGCTTGGGCGGTTCCGGAGAAGCTGCCGGTGACACCGGTTGGCAGCGTCGTCGCGGCCGCCGCCTCAACCGCCGCGGTCGCCTCCGAAAGCGCGACCCCGGGTGCCGTGTTGAATGAGATCGTTACCGACGGAAGCTGACCTGAGTGAGTGATGGCTAGCGGCCCAATATCCTCTCTCATGTTCGCGACGGCGCTGAGCGGGACCAGTCCACCCTGCTGCGATCTGATGTAGAGCATGCCAAGCGCCGAGATGTCGCGCTGAAACTGCGGCTCCAGCTCCATGATGACGGAGTACTGGTTCGTCGGCGTGAAAATGGTCGACACTTGCCGCGATCCGTACGCATCGTAGAGCGCGCTCTCGATCTGTTCCGCGGTAACACCAAGCGATGCGGCGCGATCGCGATCGATTTGAACGATCACCTGCGGGTTGGCAATCTGGAGGTCGCTTGTCACGTCTTCGATCGAGTGAATGCCGCGCATCCGCGCTTCCATTCGCGCCGCCGCTGAATCGAGTGCCTCGATGTCGGGCCCCTGCAGGGTGTACTGGTACTGGCTCTTCGATGACCGCCCGCCAATCTGAATCGCTGGCGGTATCTGCATGAACACGTTCATTCCCGGAATACCTGAAAGCTGCGGCCGCAGTCGGTTCAGAACTTCTTCAGCGCTTGGCCTTTCGCTGCGTGGCTTGAGGGCAAGGAAGAAGCGGCCCTGGTTTCCACTGCCGCCGAAGCCCGATCCCACCGACGACATGTAACCTGCGACGCTGGGATCTTTCTTCAGAATTGCCGCGACCTGCTGCTGGAGTCTTACCATCTCCGGGAACGATGTCCCCTGCGCGGCTTCTGTCGTGACCATCACCTGGCCCGTATCGGCGGTCGGGATGAATCCTGTCGGCACAACCTTGAACAGGACCAATGTCCCAACGAGAACAGCCAACGAAAACATCAAAGATGCAAAGCGGTGGCGCATCACCCAACCGAGGCTCGATTCGTATTTCCCGACGACGCGCTCGTAGATCCGCTCGGTGGCATTGAAGATCGGGCCGTGCTTGTGCGAAGGCGGCCGCAGGAACCGGCTCGACAGCATCGGGGTGAGCGTTACCGAAACGAAGCCGGATACCAGAATGGCGGTGCCGATCGTCACGGCGAATTCATGGAACAGACGGCCGATGATACCGCCCATGAAGAGCAGCGGAATGAACACCGCGGTCAACGACGCCGTCATCGCGAGAATCGTGAAGCCAACTTCGGCGGCACCGTCGAATGCCGCCTGCATGGGAGGTTTCCCCATTTCCATGTGGCGGACAATGTTCTCGAGCATCACGATCGCGTCGTCTACCACGAAACCGACCGCGAGTGTGAGCGCCATGAGCGAGAGGTTATCGAGCGAATACCCGAACAGGTACATGATCGCGAACGTTCCGACGAGCGACATCGGCAGCGCGAGGCTGGGGATGATCGTCGCGGAAACGTTGCGCAGGAAAATGAAGATCACCATCACGACGAGGAACAGCGTGAGCATGAGGGTGAACTTCACATCCTTGACGGACTCCTCGATTGGAATCGAACGGTCGTAGAGTGTCTGAATCTCGACGCTGGCCGGGATCTCTGAGCGCAGCGACGCCACAAGCGCTTTCACTCCCTTCGCCACCGCGACCGTGTTCGTGCCCGGCTGCCGCTGAATGGCAAGGACTACCGCGCGGTCGTCGTTGTACCAGCTCGCGACTTTGTTGTTCTCGACGTCATCGAGAACGTTCCCGAGCTCCTCGAGGTGCACCGGCGCGCCATTCCGGTAAGCGACGACCATCCGTCTGAACTGACTCGCATTCTCGAGCTGTCCGTTCGCCAGAATTGTCGACGCGCGATTTCGTCCGTACAACGTGCCCGTCGGCATGCTTACGTTCTGCGCCGAGATTGCCCCAGCGACCTCGTCGATTCCGATGCCGCGGTTGGCGAGCGATGTAGGATCGAGCTGAATTCTTACCGCGTACTGTTGCCCCCCGTACACCTGCACCTGCGCGATTCCCGGGACCATCGAGATCCGCTGCGCGAGAAAGGTCTCGCCGTACTCGTCGAGCTGTGACAGCGGGAGCGTGTTCGAGGTGAGAGCGAGATAGAGAATCGGCGCGTCGGCGGGATTCACCTTTCGGTACGATGGCGGAAGAATGCCAAGCGGCAGGCTGCGCAGAACGCGAGAGATCGAAGCCTGGACATCGGCCGCCGCCGCGTCGATGTCGCGATCGAGATTGAACTGAATCGTGATGGAAGTGCTTCCGAGCGTCGACGTCGACGTCATGTTGTCGATGCCGGCGATGGTCGAGAATTGTTTCTCGAGCGGCGTTGCGACCGAGGACGCCATCGTTTCCGGACTAGCGCCGGACAGATTGGCGTTGACGCTGATCGTCGGAAAATCGACCGCAGGGAGGTCGTTCACCGGAAGACGCCGATACGACGCCGCGCCAAAGAAGAGAATCCCCAGCATCACCAACACGGTCATCACCGGGCGCCTGATGAACAGCGACGTCATTCGACCACTCCTTTGATCGCTACTTTAGAACCTGGCACGAGCCGCGACTGACCGCTGATTATCACTCGCTCGCCCTCTTTCAGACCGCTCGCGATAACCGTGACTGAATCAACTGTGCGCGCCACCTTGACCGGACTTTGCTTGGCGGTCCCCGCGCCGTCAACAGTAAATACGTAAGTCCCCTGCTGTCCCGTCAAAACCGCTGGCGCCGGAAGCGTGAGCGCGTTCGGATCGACATAGAGCTGGAGTGCGACATTCGTGTACTGACCCGGCCAAAGGCTTCCCTCGGGGTTGGCGAATCGCGCCTTGAGAAGAACCGTTCCCGTAGTGGAGTCGACGTTGTTGTCGACGAACGCGAGCGTCCCCATTAGCGGTATGCCGCTACCCTCGGAGGGCGTCGCGCGAACCTGCAGAGTGTTGCCGTTCCGATAGTAGCGCTGGATGTCGGGGAACTGGCTTTGTGGCACTGAGAATCTCACCAGTATCGGCTGGATCTGATTTATCACTACGAGGGGAGGGTTGCTGTTTGCCTTCACCAGATTGCCTTGGCGGACGAGCAGACTGCCCGTGCGCCCCGAGATCGGTGCTCGAATAGTACAGTTGGCGACATCGAGCGCGGCTTTCGCTACCGTCGCGCGATCTGCAGCTACCGTCGCCGCCGCGGAGGTCGCGGCCGCTTCGGCCTGATCCGCCTGGGACGTGGTAACGTAGCCTTCCTTGACCAGCGCGGCGTAGCGTGTAGCGTCGCGACGCGCGTTGGCCGCCTGGGCCTCGTCGCGCTGCAATTGAGCACGCGCTTGCTCGAGCACTGCCTGATACGGGCGGGCATCAATCTGGAAAAGCACCTGGCCCGCCTGTACTTCCTGACCCTCAGTGAAGGTCACGCGATTGAGAATTCCGTTCACCTGCGATTCCACGGCGACCGTTTGCATGGGCTCCGCAACGCCATTCGCGGTTATCACGAATGGCACAGGAGTCCTCTTTACGGTTGTCACGCTCACGGGCACCGTTGGCTGACGCGGCGGATCCGATTTGGAGCACGCCGCAGCGCTAGCCAGTGACGCCGCGAGAAGAGTCGCGGCGCGCAAGCGAATGTGATGCGTTTTTGATAGAGCTGATTTATGTAAGATCACGGACTGATCGTATCATGAGATTGAGGCACCAGCGTATCTGGAGCAAAGGAGAAAGGTGTCTCTCCCCGGACGCCGAGAACGCCCGCATCACGGGCGAGCTGCGCGAGGGCCGTGTACCACTGCCATCTCGATTGAACTTGCTGAGCTCTCGCGTTCGCGAGCGCTGTTTGAGCGGTGAGGAGGTCTATAATGCTACCCACACCCTCGCGATATCGCCCCCGCGCGACCTCTAGCGACTGCTGAGCGCTTGCCAACAAATCGTCAGCAGTTGCTACGCGCTGTTCGGCGGTCTGCAAAGCGTAGTACGAGACGAATACCTGTGTTACCACGTCCTGCCGCGTCTGATCCGCCAACGCTGAAAATGCTTCGGCCTGCGCCCGCGCGGCGGCGACGTCGTACTGACGCGAAAAACCGTTGAAGAGCGGAAACGACAGTCCCAGCGTCAGACCATAGGACGGCCCAGCAAAAACCTGAGGCTGGGAATAGGTTCGCGCTGCATTTCCACCGAGTGTCAAAGAAGGAAACTCGGCGGAGCGCGCGACCCGAACCTGGGCAGCCGCCGCAGCCGCCTGGGCCCGCGCCGCGGCCAGGTCGGGCCGGTTTTGCAAAGCCTGATTGATTACTGAGTCAACACTCTGGGAGATGGTGCCGACCGGGATCGTCGATGGCAGCGGGGCGAGATCGAAGGGAAGATTGGCGGGAAGTCCGAGCGCTGCGGCAAGTCCACCCCGCGCCGCCTGAAGATTTCCCTGAATTGTCTCGAGGTTGAGCTGTTCCTGCGATAGCGCTGTCTTTGCCTGAAGTACATCAGCAATGGTCGCTAAACCAACCTTGAAGCGTTGCTGTGCGGCCGTAAGAGCCGCTTGTGCCTCAGCGATTGCTGATCGTTGCGCGCCAAGAAGCGCAACGGTCGCCATATAGGTGAAATAGGCGGACTCCGCCTGCAGCACGGTGTTCTGTAGCGTCGCGTTATGTGTGAGGTTGGCTGCGAACAGATTTTGCCGCGCTCTTTCGACAGAGCCGGACCGTCCGCCGAAATCGAGTAGCAGGTAGTTGAGGGAGAGCGTTGGCCCGTACTGCGTTCGTAGACCGGCAGGCCTGGTTGCCGTTGCGGGAGACTTGGTCCGCGAAACATTCACGTCGCCGTCGACTGTCGGGAAGTACTCTCCGCGCGCGGAACCCAGGAGAGCAGCGGACGCTCGCGCCTGAGCCCAGGATGCACGAGTGGCCGGATTGTTTCGGAGGGCGAGATCAACGACATCAGCGAGCGCGAGTTGCTGAATTCGCTCTGCGAGATCTGGTGGAACAGCAGTGGCCGTGGCTGGAGTGACTAGAGGCTCCCGATGTATCGCGCTGGCGGGAGCTTTCCATGGAACGTTGGGCGCTGGCGGCGCGCCGGCAACACCGCCAACCCGGGGCGGACCCATTTCACACGCGCACAAGGTCAATATCGACGCACAGACAGTAC
>CADDZN010000028.1 GCA_902812375.1 bacterium
CATCAAAAACATCTCGAGGCGCAATACGGACTTCTCGCCAATTGCCGCGGCCGAAGCGGCGGAGGACGCGGGTTTGGCGCCGATCAAGTTGAACGTCGTCGTGATGCGCGGCATCAACGACGACGAAGTCGGCGATTTCGCAAGGCTGACTTTCGATCATCCGTGGCACGTACGTTTTATCGAGCTGATGCCGGTCGGAGAAATGAGAGAGCTCACCTGGGAGCACGTGGTACCAGCGGATGAAATTCTTTCTTCGCTGCAGCGAATTGCCGAACCGATACCGACTGACGCGCCCGTCCGAAGCAATGGACCTGCTCGCTACTTTCGTTTTCCGGGAGCGGTCGGAAGCATCGGTGTCATCACGCCCATGTCACACACTTACTGCGGGAGCTGCAATCGCGTCAGACTCACGGCGGACGGAAGACTTCGCACTTGTCTGTTCGGCAACGACGAGATCGATCTGCGAACGCCGCTCCGTGCGGGGTTACCACTAGAACCATTCTTCCGCGGCGCTCTCCAGACGAAACCGAAAGAACACCATCTGCTTCAGATGGCGGTCGGCGGTCTTCGCGCGCTCTCACAGGTTGGCGGCTGAGTAACGACCCGATAGCTTTCGCATCGAACTCTCCACAACCCTGAAAGTGAAATGGTGAACAAGATTACCGTGGTTGGCGCTGGAAACGTTGGCGCGACCACCGCGCAGCGTCTGGCCGAAAAAGAGCTTGCGCGTACGGTTGTAATGGTTGACGTGATGGAAGGGATTCCGCAGGGGAAAGGTCTCGACCAGTGGCAGTCCGCCCCCATCGAAGGATTCGACTCCCGCATAGTCGGGACGAACGGTTATGATGAGACCCACGACTCCGATATCATCGTCATAACGGCGGGAATCGCCCGTAAGCCTGGCATGTCGCGCGATGACTTGCTCAATACCAATGCTGGAATCGTAAAGCAGGTATCGGAGCAGATCCGCGAAACGTCGCCAAACGCGATTCTGATCGTCGTCTCAAACCCGCTCGACGTGATGTCCTACGTCGCGATGAAAGTCACGGGCTTTCCGCGCGAGCGAGTGCTGGGAATGGCGGGCGTTCTCGATACTGCACGCTACCGCTCGTTCCTTGCTGAAGCGCTCGATGTTTCGGTGCGAGATATTCAGGCGATGGTCCTGGGCGGGCACGGAGACACGATGGTACCGCTCATCTCCTACACTTCCGTCAGCGGCATCCCGATAACTCAACTGATGCCGCTCGCGAAGCTGAACGCGATCGTAGAGCGGACTCGTACGGGCGGCGCCGAAATCGTGAAGCACCTCAAGACGGGCTCCGCGTATTACGCGCCGTCGGCCGCGGCTGTGCAGATGTGCGAGGCCATCGTGCGCGATCAGAAGCGCATTCTGCCGTGTGCCGCGTGGCTCGAGGGTGAGTACGGGATGTCTGACCTTTTCCTTGGCGTTCCGTGCAAGCTCGGACGGCGGGGACTCAAGGCTATCATCGAGGTTGAGCTTACGCGTGAGGAGCAAGACGCATTGGCGAAAAGCGCGGACGCGGTGCGCGAGCCAATGGCCGCAGTGAAGCTGTAGAACCGATGGGCAGGCTTGGAAGTTTCTATGGCTCCATGGTCGGTAAGAAAGTCGTCATGGGAGTCACGGGGCTAATCGGCATCGCGTACCTCATCCTGCACGTCCTCGGAAATCTTCTGGTCTTCCGCGGGCCCACGGCGATCAATTCATACGCGCACTTTCTCAAGAGCACCGGCGAGCTCCTCTGGACGGTCCGAATCATCCTCATCGTCGCGGTGATTCTGCACGTCGTTGCCGCCGTGCAACTGACGCAACAGAACAGAGCCGCGCGTCCGATTGGCTACACCAGACGCGAGCCGCAGGTCGCGACGATCGCCTCGCGAACGATGCGCTGGGGCGGCGCCCTGCTTCTCATCTTCATCATCTTCCACATCCTGCATTTCACCACCGGGACGATTCGACCCGCCGGTGTGTTCAGCAGCGAAGACGTTTACGCGAACATGGTGACGAGTTTTCGCATCTGGTGGGTCGCGCTTTTTTACGTGATCGCGATGGTTGCGCTGGGCCTGCATCTCTTTCATGGTGCATGGAGCTCTGTAAGAAGCATCGGAGTGAGTCCCAAGTCTCCACAGCCGTTCCATCGAACGGTGTCACTCTTACTCGCGGTACTGGTCTGGGCCGGGTTCACTTCCATTCCCGTCGCCGTTTTCGTGGGTCTCGTGCGATGACTCTGAATCTTCAGGCGCGGATTCCCACGGGGCCTCTCCCGCAGAAATGGGACAAACATCGCTTCGAGATGAAGCTCGTCAGCCCGGCGAACAAGCGGAAATACACCGTCGTTGTCGTTGGATCGGGCCTCGCCGGCGGCGCGGCTTCCGCGACAATGAGTGAGCTCGGGTACAACGTGAAGTGCTTCTGCTTCCAGGATTCTCCGCGCCGAGCGCACAGCATCGCCGCGCAAGGCGGAATCAATGCGGCGAAGAACTATCGCAACGATGGTGATAGCGTTTACCGGCTCTTCTACGATACCGTGAAGGGTGGCGATTTCCGTTCGCGGGAAGCCAACGTATATCGGTTGGCGGAGCTGAGCGTGAATATCATAGATCAGTGCGTCGCGCAGGGCGTGCCTTTCGCGCGCGAGTACGGCGGTTTGCTAGCCAACAGATCGTTCGGCGGCGCTCAGGTTTCCCGGACGTTCTACGCGCGCGGACAAACGGGCCAGCAACTTCTACTCGGCGCCTATCAGGCGCTGGAACGCCAGATCGCGGCGGGCGGCGTCAAGATGTACCCGCGAACAGAGATGCTCGATCTGGTCGTGATCGACGGCCAGGCCCGCGGAATAATTGCGCGCGACCTGGTTACCGGCGCGATCGAAGCTCACGTCGCGGATGCGGTCGTGCTGGCGAGTGGCGGCTACGGAAATGTCTTCTTTCTCTCGACGAACGCCCAGGGGTCAAATGCGACCGCGATCTGGCGCGCGTACAAGCGTGGCGCGGCGTTCGCGAATCCGTGCTTCACCCAGATTCACCCAACCTGCATTCCGGTCCACGGAGAGTATCAGTCCAAGTTGACGCTGATGAGCGAGTCGCTCCGCAACGATGGACGCGTCTGGGTGCCGAAGCAAAAAGGCGATAAGCGGGACCCGCGTCAGATCCCGGAAGCCGACCGCGATTACTATCTCGAACGGAAATATCCCAGCTTTGGAAATCTCGCGCCTCGCGACATTGCGTCACGCGCCGCGAAGGAGGTGTGCGACGAGGGTCGCGGCGTGGGAGAGACCGGCTTTGGCGTCTATCTCGATTTCGCCGACGCCATCAAACGGCTCGGTAAGTCGGTGATCGAGGACCGCTACGGCAATCTCTTCGACATGTATGAGCGGATCACCAACGAGAATCCGTACGAAGTACCGATGCGCATTTATCCCGCCGTCCATTACACGATGGGCGGACTTTGGGTCGACTACAATCTGATGAGCACGGTTAATGGTCTCCACGTTACTGGTGAGGCGAACTTTTCGGACCACGGCGCAAACCGGCTTGGCGCGTCGGCGCTAATGCAGGGACTCGCCGATGGATATTTCATAATCCCAAGCACCATCGGCGATTATCTGGCCACGCGGAAGCCCGCGAAGGTCGATACGACGCACGCCGCATTTCGTGACGCCCTCGCTGGAGTCGCCGAGCGAACGAAGAGATTTCTCGCGATCGAGGGAAAACGCACGGTCGCGTCGTTTCATCGCGAGCTTGGAAAGATCATGTGGGAGTACTGCGGGATGTCGCGCAACGAGGCGGGCCTCAAAATCGCTCTGACCAAAATTCCGGAGCTGCGCGCGGAATTCTGGCGGAACGTCAACATCCCGGGCAGTGATGCGGAGCTCAACCAGGCGCTCGAGAAAGCGGGCAGGGTCGCCGACTTTCTGGAGCTGGCCGAGCTGATGTGTATCGATGCGCTTCACCGAACTGAGTCGTGCGGCGCACACTTTCGCGAAGAGAGCCAGACGCCGGACGGTGAAGCGCTGCGTGATGACGACCACTTCGCCTACGTCGCGGCCTGGGAATACGCCGGGGAAGGGAAGCCTCCGATCCTGAACAGGGAGCCGCTCGTGTTTGAGAACGTCCCGCTCTCGCAGCGGAGTTACAAGTAATGAATCTCACTCTCCACGTTTGGCGGCAGGCCGGTCCCGACGCGCCCGGGAAAATGGTCATCTACGAGGCGACAGGTGTCAGCCCGGAGATGTCGTTTCTCGAGATGCTCGACGTGGTCAACGAAGGGCTGACCGAGCGAGGTGAGGTTCCCATCGCGTTCGATCACGATTGCCGAGAAGGCATCTGCGGCTCATGCAGTCTGATGATCAATGGCGTCGCGCATGGGCCGATGAGAGGCACGGCAACGTGTCAGCTTCACATGCGGAGCTTCAAGGACGGCGACACGATTTACATCGAGCCCTGGAGAGCTCGCGCATTTCGAGTCATCAAGGATCTCGCGGTCGATCGTTCGCCGTTGGATCGGATAATTCAGGCGGGTGGGTTCATCACGGCTCCGACCGGGAGCGCGCAAGACGCCAACAACATACTTGTCGCGAAGGAGAGTGTGGACGACGCGATGGACGCGGCGGCTTGTATCGGTTGCGGCGCATGTGTTGCGGCTTGCCCGAATGCGTCTGCCTCTCTTTTCACCGCGGCAAAGATCACCCACCTCGGTCTGCTGCCACAGGGACAGTCTGAGCGTTACCGGCGGGCGCTCAAGATGGTTCAACAGATGGAGCTCGAGGAGTTTGGGAGCTGCACCTTACATGGCGAATGTCAGGAAGCGTGTCCGAAGGAAATCAGCATCGACACCATCACGCGTATGAACCGCGACTTTCTGCGCGCCAGTCTGCTCGGCACGCGCCCCTAGCGCTGGCGCGTTTGGTGCACGTCGACGCTCCGTAAAGCATTGCTACGGGGTACGCGATGGAAGGTCCCGAAGGCGAGCGCAAAGAGTTGAGCGCCCTTGACGATCCGAAAAACAAGACATTCGGCGGCGCCGACGCGGTGAATGACGCGCCCGGTATCACGCGCCATGGCACGACACCGGGCTCACCGTTCAGAGTCGTTGCTCCCGCGCGAGCAGCGGGCGGCGGCAAAATCGTCTGGCTCGCCCTGATCGTTGCGGTTGGATTGATCCTGGCTTACGCGGCAGGCATGCTCCGCTAGGTCTCGGTCTTCGGAATATGCGCGTTGTCGAGGTGTCGTCTCTCGACTTCGCGATTGTGGCGCGTCTTCTCGCTGTTTTTTTCAGCTTCGTCGTGTTGCTGGCGCTCTTCGAAAAGTCGATGCGCCGCGTTGTGATGCGCCAGGTTCTTGGGCCTGTCGAGATCATTCTCGGAATTGCCATTCACCGCGCCATTGCCAGAATGCAACTGCTCCAGAATCCTGCTGCGAGTTTTGGCCCCGTGTTGCCCTTCGGCGTGATCCTGCGGCCCTTTCTGAACTCCGTCGCGGTTTTGCACAGTGATAGTCCCTCCTGATTACGGTTCGTAGCTGTTATTGGGCAAGCAAAGGGCCACCTTACAATCGAGGAAGCGTTACGCCTTGCTGACCTTGATACTTGCCCTTCTTGTCCTTGTATGAGACTTCCGGTTCTTCGTCGCCCTTGAAAAAGAGCACCTGAGCAATTCCTTCGTTCGCGTAAATCTTGGCGGGAAGCGGTGTTGTGTTGGAGATCTCGAGCGTGACGAAACCTTCCCACTCGGGCTCGAACGGGGTCACGTTGGTGATGATACCGCAGCGCGCATAGGTCGATTTGCCGACCGTTATGGTTACGACATTCCGCGGAATGCGGAAATACTCGACAGATCTGGCGAGTGCGAAGGAGTTGGGCGGCACGATGCAGACCTTGCCCTCGAACTCAACGAATGACTTTGGGTCGAAGTTCTTCGGGTCAACAATGGAGTTGAGAACGTTCGTGAAGATTCTGAACTCTGGCGCCACTCGCATGTCATAACCGTATGAGCTCACGCCGTAGGAGATGACGCCAGAGCGGACCTGACTGCTCTCGAAGGGCTCGATCATCCGGTGTTCTTTTGCCATCCGGGTAATCCAGCGATCCGATTGAATTGACATTGATGGGGAAATGATTTGCGGTGAGAAGCCGGTTTCGGCTAAGCAATGCTGCGCGGATGTTCGCTGCTTTTCGTCGTGAATGTATGAATTTCGCACTACGCTTGCCACCGAACCGGAGCCGTTGAATTACAAGATGGTGGTCGGTAAATTCCTGAAAATCGCGTTAGTGAAATTTTTCACGAAGTCCGGAAGCTCATGGCTCGCGCTTATTTCCCGGTTCTAATGCTGCTTGGTTTCGTGGTGATCAATGGTCTGGCGATCATCGCGATCTCAACGCTCACGGTGCGTGCTCGACCGACGCCAGTGAAGCAGCAGGCGTACGAATCGGGCGTGCCGGCCCTCGGCGACGCCCGTGAGCGCTTCTCGGTTCGATTTTACCTCGTCGCGATTCTCTTCATCATCTTCGACATCGAGACGGTGTTCATGATTCCATGGGCCGTCTATTACAAGCAGCTCTCCTGCCTGGTGCCGCTCGTCGGCGACGCCTGTCCTGTCGGCAACATTTCGTTGTTCGGGCTGAGCGAGATGATCGTGTTCATGATCATTCTCCTCGTGGGCTTTATCTATGTCTGGAAAAAAGGAGCACTTCAATGGGATTGAGCACGTCCGGCGAGCACAGGACGGTCTCGTATGTACCGGAATCCCAGGAGGGATGGGTTGCGACCAGGCTCGACTTCCTGGTCAATTGGGCGCGGGCGAACTCACTGTGGCCAATGCCGTTCGGGACAGCCTGTTGCGCAATCGAGTTCATGGCGACGGCCGCAAGTGATTTCGATCTGGCCCGTTTTGGTATGGAGCGCATGAGCTTCTCTCCCCGCCAGGCTGACGTGCTGATCTGTGCGGGGCGAGTTCCATTCAAGCTCGCGCCGATCCTCCGTCGGATCTGGCAGCAGATGCCTCAGCCGAAGTGGTGCATCTCGATGGGCGCCTGCGCGTCAACCGGCGGCATGTTCGACAACTATGCGGTGGTGCAGGGCATCGACACCATCATACCCGTCGATGTTTACGTCCCCGGGTGTCCGCCGAGGCCAGAGGGATTGCTCTACGGCATTCGCATGCTTCAGGAAAAAGTGAAGAATGAGCGCGCGGCCGATGTTGGAACCCGCGACGAGATGGAGCCGGATCCCGCCAGTCAGCTTTACATTCCGCCGTCGCTCATCGACGAGCTCGGCGAGCCGTTCGGTAACTCCGTAAACCAGACGCGGTCAGGGCTGTGAGCCGATTCGAGATCGTACGCACTGGTGCGAGCGCTACGGAAACTCAACCGACGACTCCAAAGAACATTCCACACCGTAATGCGCCGGCAAATCCTTCGGCCAAGGCGCTGCAGGAAAAGTTCGGAGGGCGCGTCACGAGAGTCGAGGTGATCTGGGGCGAGACAGTGGTATTCATTGCGCCGGAATCAGTGAAGGAAGTCTTTCAGTGGCTGCACGATGATCCGTCGCAGCGCTACGACTTTCTGAGCGATCTTACCGCGGTAGAGTATCGGGATCCACAAGTTCCGATCGAGATCGTGTGGCACCTTCGCTCGCTCCCGTATCGCCGCTTTCTGCGCATCAAGGCCCAGATTCCAAAGGGCAAACCGCTCGAGATCGATAGCGTGTACGACATCTACCGCGCCGCGGATTGGCTCGAGCGTGAGTGCTATGACATGTTCGGCATCAAGTTCAACGGGCATCCTGATCTGCGACGTCTCCTCATGTGGGAGTCGTACAAGGAAGGCTTCCCACTCCGCAAGGATTTTCCACTGCGCGGACGCTTCAGCCGCTCAGAGCAGTTACGTCAGGCGCTGGCGCAGAATCCGGAGGCGCGTTACTCGATGGAGGAGCTGACCATTGCCGACGCGTTCGATGAGCTGCCCGCGGACATGAAGAAGAGATTGAGCAAGGGTGAGAGGACAGGCGAGTAATGGCAAAACGCACCGTTGAAGTCGAGCTTTCGACGACTGGTCTCGATGCGCATGGCAGGCCGCAGCGCGTTCCACTGGTTACCAACGACGGTGGCTCCGCTCTGGCCGTCGAGGCGCCGCCGGGTATCGAGCCGGAGCTCGAGGGCGAGCACATGCTCATCAATATCGGACCGCAGCATCCGGCAACTCACGGCGTGCTGCGTCTCGTGCTGGAGCTCGATGGAGAGACGGTCGTCCGGTGCATTCCACACATTGGCTACCTGCACTGCGGCTTCGAGAAAATCGGCGAGTACCGTCAGTACAACCAGATCATCTGCTGGACGGACCGCGAAGATTATCTGAACTCCATCGGTAACAACGTCGCGTTCTCACTGGGCGCCGAGAAACTGTTCGGGATCGAGATAACGGAGCGGTGCAAGGTCCTGCGCGTTATCGCGTCCGAGCTCTCGCGCATCATGTCTCACCTGGTGTGGCTGGGCACGTTCTGCATCGACATTGGCGCGTACACGCCCTTCTTGTGGGCCTTCGAGCGGCGGGAGGAGATCTACAGGCTGCTGGAGAAGTGGATCGGCGCGCGCCTCACCACCACCGCGACTCGTGTTGGCGGAATGGCTGCTGATATTCCGAGCGGCTGGATGGATGGACTCCGCCAATTCATCCGCACCTTCCCGCACACTCTCGATGAGATCGACCGCGTCCTCACCAAAAACGCGATTTGGGTCGGGCGCACGGTCGGCCTGGGAGTGATGACACCAGACGAGGCGATCAACTGGGGACTTTCGGGACCAATGCTTCGCGCCTCTGGCGTCGACTATGACGTTCGAAAGGATTTTCCGTATCTCGATTACGAGACTTACGACTTCGAGGTTCCGGTCGGCACGAGCGGCGACGTCTATGACCGCTACCTCGTACGCTTCGAGGAATTGCGTCAATCGGTGCGAATCCTGCAGCAAGCTGCTGACCGCTTACCTGACGGGCCCGTCAACATCGACGATCCTCGCGTCATCCTTCCACCGAAGTCCAAAGCGACCAGTGAGATGGAATCGATGATCCATCATTTCAAGGTTGTGATGGAAGGTCCGCGGCCACCCGTTGGTGAATCGTATTTTGCCGTCGAGAGTCCCAAGGGCGAGAAAGGCTACTATATGGTATCGGATGGCACCGCAAAGCCCGTTCGCTGGAGAATCCGACCACCGTCCTTCGTCAACCTGGCGGCGATCCCCAAGATGGTTGAGGGACACCTTCTGTCCGACGTCATCGCAATCAACGCGAGCATCGACATCGTCATGGGGGAAATTGATCGTTGACCCCTGATCTTGTCGGCGGGCTGGAGTCGCCGGATTACGCTTCGCACGACCGCGCCGCGCACGAGCCCTATGCACCGGTCTTCACCGGCGAAGTGAGGCGCGAGCTCGATGAGCTTTTGACGCACTATCCCACGAAGATGGCGGCGCTCCTTCCCGCCCTTTGGATCGTGCAGCGCGAACGCGGCTGGGTGAGCGAGGAGGGAATGGTCGAAGTGGCGGACCTTCTCGAGCTTACGCCCGCTTATGTGAAAGGCGTCGTCACCTTTTACACGATGTACCACCAGCATCCGGTGGGCAGATATTTCATCCAGGTGTGTACCACATCACCGTGCGGCATCTGTGGCGCAGAAGATGTGTTGAAGGCATTTGTGCGGCACACCAACACTGGAGACCTGGGACTTACCTCGCCCGATGGCAGGTTCACCGTCATCGAGGTCGAGTGCCTCGGGGCCTGCGGCTTTGCAACGCCGGTCATGATCAACGAAGAATTCATCGAATCCGTAACGCCGGAAAAGGTTCCGGACATCCTCGCACGACTCGCATAAATGGGCTACCCGCACCATCCACATCAGAGAGAAACCACGGTCCTTTCGCAGTACTTCGGTGACGCAGAGGCTCGGACCCTGGATGGCTGGAAGAAGCGCGGTGGGTATAAGGCGCTCGAAAAGGCGCTGGGAATGGCGCCGGCGGATATCGTCAACATTGTAAAGGAATCCGGTCTTCGTGGAAGAGGGGGCGCTGGTTTCCCGACCGGAATGAAGTGGTCTTTCATGAAACCCGGCGATGGAAAGCCGCACTATCTCTGTTGCAACGCGGACGAATCGGAGCCGGGAACGTTCAAGGACCGAGAGTTGATGCGGTGGACTCCGCACGCGTTGGTCGAAGGATGTGCAATCGGCGCGTACGCTATTGGCGCCGAGACTGCTTACATCTACATCCGCGGAGAATTCACCGAGCCACTCTACTGGATGGACAAGGCGGTGAAGGAGGCTTACGCCGCGGGCATCATCGGCAAGAACGCGATGGGCACGGGAAAGCGGCTCGATGTGCACGTGCACAAAGGCGCCGGCGCGTACATCTGTGGCGAAGAGACCGCTCTCATGAACTCGCTCGAGGGCCGTCGGGGCAACCCGCGGATCAAGCCGCCGTTCCCGGCGGTGTCGGGAGTTTTTGGAATGCCGACCACGATCAACAACGTCGAAACGTTGATCGCGTCGGCGCCAATTCTTCTGAACGGAGCCGATTGGTACAAGAAGATGTCGCTGTCGAGCCCGAAGAGCACCGGAACGAAGCTGTATTCCGTTTGTGGCAATGTGCAGCGGCCCGGAAACTACGAGGTCGTGATGGGATTCCCGTTCAAGGAATTTCTATATGACCTCTGCGGCGGTCCTCCGCACGGCAGAAAATTCAAGGCTGTGATACCAGGGGGCGCGTCGGTTCCGATCCAGACTATGGAGGAAGCCGAGGCGACGTTGATGGATTACGAGGGATTCGTGGCGCAGGGATCGATGCTGGGCTCCGGCGGCGTCATCGTGATCGATGATGCGCAATCAATGGTTTCGGTGATCGCGCGGATTGCGCGTTTCTTCGCGCATGAGAGCTGCGCGCAGTGCACTCAGTGTCGCGAAGGAACCGCTTGGACGACGAAGATCATGGAGCGCATCCGTGATGGTCAAGGAACGCATGAAGACATGGATACGCTTCTCGACATCGGCGAGCAGATGACAGGGAAAACTATCTGTGTTCTGAGCGATTCGTGCGCCGTACCAGTTGCGTCGGGCATCAAGAAGTTTCGTGCGGAGTTTGAGGCTCTGATTCCGGGCGGCCGTGTTCACCCGGTGATTGCGGCGGTGGCCTGATGGCTGAAAAGAAGATGGTGAACCTCACTATCGAAGGACGCCCAGTCAGCGTTCCGGACGGAACGACGATCCTCGAGGCAGCGAAGACGGCCGGAATACTGATCCCGCATTACTGCTATCACCCAGGCCTCCCGATCGCTGGCGTGTGCCGGATGTGTCTCGTCGAAGTGGAGAAGGCGCCCAAGCTCGCTCCATCCTGCGCGACGACGGTGACCGAAGGTCAGGTGGTGCACGTCTACTCCGAGAAATCACTCGACGCGCGGAAGGGCGTGCTCGAGATGCTCCTCATCAACCATCCGCTCGATTGTCCGATCTGCGATCAATCGGGCGAGTGCGAGCTGCAGGACTACACGTATCAAGAGGGTCGGGAGGATTCGCGATACCGCGAGCCCAAGCGCTTCAATCCCGCTGAAGATTTTGGTGGCGACGTGATCTACGTCCCGAACCGCTGCATTCTCTGCACCCGATGCGTGCGATTCATGGAGGATGTGGCGCACGAGCCCACGCTCAATGTCAGCGAGCGTGGTGACCGCGCTTTGATTGGAAAGTTCGAAGGTCGCGACATGACGCATCCGTGGGCGGCGAACGTGATCGACCTCTGTCCGGTGGGCGCGCTCCTCTCCAAGGATTTCCTCAACAAGGCGCGCGCGTGGGAGCTGGATCGCGCATCGTCCATCTGCCCGAACTGTACGCAGGGCTGCAATGTGATAATGGAAACGCGCGAGAATCAGATCGTGCGGATGCGCCCTCGCCCCAACGAGGAGGTGAACTCCTTCTTCATGTGTGATTGGGGACGGCTCAACTATCGCTGGATGAACGAAAGGAATCGTGTCGAGCTGCCGATGGTCCGTCGCGGTGACGTATTTGCCCCGACGACGTGGGAGGCGGCGATCACTGCCGCCGCGCGCGCACTGAACGGAAAAAAGGTTTTCGTTGCTGCATCGCCAATGCTCTCCAACGAAGCGCTATTCCTTCTCACTCAGGTGATGCAGGGTGGAACCGGCGCTTTCCGCGTCACTGAAGGCGAAGAAGCGCCGCTGGCCGGTGTTGACGATCTTGCGCTCCGGCGCGAGCGCGCGGCGAATGTCTACGGTGCGGAGGCGCTTGGGTTCACCAAGACGAAGGATCTGCTCGGCGGTCTCAAGCAGGGAGATGTCCTTGTGATCGCTGGTGAAGACCTGGTTGGCATTGATGCAGGCGCCCTCACCCGAGCGAGTGACATAGTGGTGATCAGCTCTGTTCTACCGGAAGTGACTAAGAGCGCTTCGGTCGTACTGCCGATCGCCAACTTCTCCGAGGAGGAGGGCACTGTCACCAACCTCCGTGGCCGCGTACAGCGCTTCACCCAAGCGCGCCAGGCGCCCGGCGAGACCCGGCCGAGCTGGCTTGTCCTTGGCGATCTACTCGGCGCGCTTGGAAAGCAGAGCAATTTCTTCCTCCCGTCCGACGTATTCGCGAGGCTTGCCGCGACGAATAAATCATTTGCCGGTTTGAGCTACGACACCCTCGGATTCAAGGGGCTACCGTTGGCAGATGCTCCGAAGACAGCTCCGAAAGCGCCGGTCGCGGCGGGAGCGGCATGATGTCTCACACCTGTCTCGCGCTTCTCCAGGCAGCCGACCCCAATCTTCCGCCGGTGAGCGGAATGGCTTTCTATCTGTTCACGATCCTCAAGATGATCGTGATCTTCACGATTTACATGGTCGGGATCGCGATGCTCACCCTGGCCGAGCGAAAGATCTCAGCGTGGATCCAGGATCGTCATGGGCCGAACAGAGTCGGGAAGGGTTGGCTACAGCCAGCCGCTGACGGTCTCAAGAATTTCATGAAGGAAGAGACTATGCCGGGCGGCGTGAACAAACCACTTTTTGTTCTCGCGCCAATTCTCTCGTTCATTCCCGCTCTCACGGCGTGGTGCGTGATTCCTTTCGGCGCTCCGATCCCAACTCGCTGGGGGCGAATCGACCTCGTCGTCGCCGACCTTCCGGTTGGATTCCTGTTCATTCTTGCACTGACATCGCTTGGCGTTTACGGGATCGTCCTCGCTGGCTGGTCATCCAACAACAAGTACGCGCTCCTCGGTGGTCTGCGCTCGAGCGCTCAGATGATCTCTTACGAGATCTCGATGGGAATGTCGACCATTCCGGTGCTGCTGCTCGCGGGGAACGTGAGCCTCAACACGATTATCAACCAACAGGTGTGGGGTGGGTGGAATGTCATCAACCTCACTGTGGCATTTTTCATCTTTATGGTTGCCGCGTTCGCCGAGACCAACCGCTTGCCATTCGATCTTCCCGAAGCCGAATCGGAGCTCATCGCCGGATACCACACCGAGTACAGCGCGATGAAGTTCTCGCTGTTCTTCATTGCCGAGTACGGTGGAATGGTGACGGCGAGCGCCTTGATGGCGACGCTGTTCTTCGGCGGCTGGGATGTGCCATTCACCGCCCGCGACAATATCGGCCCGTACAGCGGCTGGCTCTCGCTGCTGTCGATCGGAATCATGCTGGCGAAGATGCTGTTTTTCATCTTCCTCTTCATGTGGGTGCGATGGACGTTGCCGCGCTTCCGCTACGATCAGTTGATGTCGCTTGGCTGGAAATTCATGCTGCCGCTCGTGCTCGTCTACATCGTGCTCATAGCCGCGGTCATGCTTGGTCTGAGTGCGGCCGGCAAACGTCCCGGACTCATGTACGCGTCCATACTCGGCTCGATCAACATCGCTCTGGTCATAATCCTGTTCGTGATTTTCGACCGGGGAAGGCTGATCAGTCCAGCCTACGGGCGGATGGACCAAAGAGAAATCGACAGACTGCGCCGCATCGATCGCCGGCGCATACTCGCCGCCGAGGCAGGCAGATAATGGCAATAAAGGTAAGGGTGGTAGAGCGGCCGGTGGAGGATGTCAGCTACATCCGCGCGACGCTCCGTGGGATGGCTCTCACCGCGAAACATCTTTTCGATGTGAACGGACGCGTGACTACGCAGTACCCTGACGAAAAGTCGCCAATCTCTCCGCGGTGGCGCGGAACCCACCGTATGCTGACCACCGAGACCGGCAAGGCGAAATGCGTGGCGTGCGGACTGTGTCCGACCGTTTGTCCGGCGAACTGCATCAAGCTCGTTCCTGGCGAGGACGAGGAGGGAAATCGATATCCGCTCGTTTTCGAGATCGACGAATTCCGCTGCATTTTCTGTGGATATTGTCAGGAAGTGTGTCCCGAGGAGGCGATCCACGTCGGCCGTCACTACGAGAACTCGGAATACAGCAGGGAAGGATTCGTCTACGATCTGCAGCGGCTGATGGATCAATCACATCCGGTGTGCGAGATGTGGGATCCCGAAGACCCCAAGGGCGAGTAATGGAGCCGCACTACGCGCTGTTCTACGTCTTTCACTTTTACCTTTTTGGAGTAATCGCGCTGGCGTCTGCCATCGCGTTTGTCACAAGAAAGAGTCCGGTTGCAGCGGCGCTGTGGCTCGTCAACACGATGTTCAGCCTCGCGGCGCTTTACGTGATGCTAGACGCACAGTTCATAGGCGTGATGCAGGTGCTCGTCTATGCGGGCGCGATCATGGTGGTCTTTCTCTTCGTGGTGATGTTGCTGAATCTCGGGGATCCGTCGGAGCTGGCCGATGCCCGTGGCAAGGGCTGGAAATTCGCCGCAGGCCTGGTCGGGCTCGGATTGTTGAGCGAGATCATGGTGATTCTGAGAACGCGGTTGCCACAACAATTGATCGTTCCGCGCGATTTCAACGAGCAACAGCTACAGAAGTTGAACGCTGTCGGGACCATTGCCGCTCCGCTATTCAAGGATTATCTACTCGCGTTCGAGCTCACGAGCGTCTTGCTGCTCGTCGCGATTGCCGGAGCTGTAGTGCTCGCGCGTGGGAGGCCTGAGGATGCTCGCTGAGTCACTCGCGCTTACGGCGGCGCTCTTCATCATCGGTGTCGTCGGCGTGCTCGTTCACCGGAACGCCATCATCATCTTCATGTGCGTTGAGCTGATGTTGACGGCCGTCAACCTCACGTTTGTCGCATTCTCACGCTTCTACGGGACTGCGGGACAGGTGTTCGTCGTTTTCGTGATGACTGTATCGGCGGCTGAAGCGGCTGTAGGCCTTGCAATCATCATCGCGATCTTCCGACACCGCGAGACGGTGAACCTGAAAGACATCAACCTTCTTCGAGGCTAATGCTCCTACAATCCGTAGTCGAAGGAGCCTCGCAGTCTCACCCGTTGGCTGGAACGATGGCGGAGTGGGTTTGGTTGTTGCCGGTTCTGCCTCTGGCCGGCTTCGTCATCAACGGCTTGCTCTCGCTCAACAGTGTGCATTTCGGTCCGGCCGACCCAAACACACCTGGGCATCACGCGCACTCCGCGGGTGCAGTCGAAGCGCCAGGGATCTCTCACGCCGAGGGTTCGGGAGCGGTCGGCGACGATCATCACGCGGTGCGAAGACACCGTTTCGCCGGAGCGACGAGCATAATAGGACCTGGTGTCCCGGTGCTGGCGTTCCTGCTCGCTGCCGGCATCTGGTGGGCAATGGTGGGTGCTCACGCGGAGGCGCCGTTCATCCAGCGCTACTTCAGTTGGATGCCGGTCGGCGATCTCAAAATCGACGCGGCGTTCCAGTTGGATCAGCTCTCTATTGTGATGATCCTCGTCATCACCGGTGTTGGTGCGCTGATCCACATTTTCAGCGTTGGCTACATGCGAGACGATCCGGGGTACCCGCGCTATTTCGCGTACCTCAATCTGTTCGTCTTCTTCATGCTGATTCTGGTGCTCGGAGCTAACTACCCGTTGCTGTTCGTTGGGTGGGAGGGCGTCGGATTGTGCTCCTATCTGCTGATCGGCTTCTGGTTCAATGACAAAGCGAACGCTGACGCGGGGAAGAAGGCCTTCATCGTCAATCGAATTGGCGACTTCGGGTTTTTGGTCGCGATGTTCATGCTGTTCGCCAACATTGGCGTGCTCGATTTTGCCGGAGTAAATGCGAAGGCATTGCAGCTCGGCGCTGGTAGCGCTGTCGTAACGACGATCTGCCTGTTCATGTTTCTGGGCTGCACGGGCAAGAGCGCACAGATCCCGCTCTATATCTGGCTTCCAGACGCGATGGCGGGCCCGACACCGGTTTCGGCGTTGATCCACGCGGCCACGATGGTCACCGCAGGTGTGTATCTCATCGCGCGCAGCGCCGCGCTGTTCTCGCTCTCGCCCGTCGCGTCTCTAACGGTCGCAGTCGTCGGCGCGCTCACTGCGATCTTCGCGGCTACGATCGGCCTCAAGCAGTGGGACATCAAAAAGGTTCTCGCCTATTCGACGATCTCGCAGCTCGGATACATGTTCGTGGGTGTAGGAGTCGGCGCCTACGTCTCCGGCATGTTTCATCTCGTCACCCACGCGTTCTTCAAGGCGCTCCTGTTCCTCGGCTCGGGCTCCGTGATTCACGCGATGCACGCGGCGTATCACAACACTCATCGAGATGAGGATGCTCAGGACATGCGGAACATGGGCGGCCTCAAGAGCTATTTGCCGATTACCTGGATTCTGATGTGGGTTGCGACGCTCGCGATTTCCGGCATTCCGCCCTTCGCTGGTTTCTTCTCCAAGGACGAGATCCTTGGAGCGGTGTTCTCGCGCGCACAAGGCTCGAGTCTTTCCAGCGCGAGCTGGCTCGGAATTCCCGGTGGCGCGCTCCTCTACACGATCTACGGGATCGGGGTCATTGCGGCGTTTCTCACGGCGATTTACATGACCCGAATGATGATCTACACCTTTCACGGCCCAAATCGGACTGGCGCCGAGGAGGAGCGACATCTGCACGATGCACCGTGGTCGATGACGGGGCCACTGCTCGTGCTCGGGCTTCTTGCTGTGGCGGGCGGTTGGTTGAACTTGCCGCGCTCCATCACTGGCATCCTGCCTATCGGGCCGAGTGAAGTTCTAGGTCGGTGGCTCGACCCGGTGGTCGGTGGCGCAACAGCGAGGGTTGCCGCGGGAGCTACGGAAGTACAAGCCGCGAACGAGCAGTTGCTGATGGGGCTGGCGGTGGTTATCGCGGTCGCGGGTATCGCGTTCGCTCTGGTAAGACTCAAACCCGCGCGGTTGGTTCCCAAGCGCGATGCCGCGCCAGAGGAAGGCTTCGAGCGAGTTGTCGCGAACAAGTACTACGTCGACGAAGGGATCGAC
>CADDZN010000029.1 GCA_902812375.1 bacterium
GTATTCCCCGCGCGTGCGGGGATGGACCCGCTGCAGGACGCAAAAGATTACCTCCGGGTCGGTATTCCCCGCGCGTGCGGGGATGGACCCTCACCAAATCGCTGGTTGCGCAGTCTGCCGCTGTATTCCCCGCGCGTGCGGGGATGGACCCACTGTGGGGTGCATCTCCGGGAAGGACACAAAGTATTCCCCGCGCGGGTGGGACTGACCTTGCAAAGTGTACGCGGTAGCGGCGATCCTTTTGGATCCTCCGCATAGGCGGAGATGGACCGCGATCAAAATTGTCCCGTCCATAAGTCAAACATACTTTCTGCCAACCTTACGTGCGCCGGTATGATTTCACTTGGCCCGCCACGTCCCGCTCTCTCCGAACGCCAACTAGGCTTACTACGACGAGACGGCGGAATGAGGCGCGCTGAACCCGACGGCGCAATGTTGGACGGGACCGGCGAATCGAGCCGGAACGCGGCGCCATTCAAACTGCTGCCGCCGAACCAAGTCGGGTATCCGCCAGACCGGGGGTACAAAGAGGACGGCCGCGAGCCGGTAAGGTGAGACCTCACAAGGTTTCGCGCTCAGCTCGAACTACCGAACAATGTCTTTTTGCACGCGACTGAGGAGTGATGAGCGTCACCTGATTTATGTGCGGCAGACTTACCTAAGCTCGACTCTTAGGTAAAGAAACGAGGCCAACTTTACCTAAGCCAGTGTTTTGAATCGTTTCCAAACTGGGGCGCACTATTCCGATCTGGGCAATGCCTGTAGAATCCCAGATGCCTTCTTTAACCAGGCGCAGAAAGGGTTCTACCTATTTGGGTCGGCAGTCTGAGCCGACTTTCTCTGCCACAGAGAGAATCCGTGTGACCATTCACCCTGCCTCCCAGATACGAATGAATGGAGACGTAAACCAAGCTTTGGATGGTAGCCAGCCGCGGTACCCATCGCAGCGAAGACTCGTCTTTCATATATGGGAAAGCTCTTCTCCTTTATCGGCGCCACCATAGGTAGCTACGCGGGCTGGGCACTCGGCGAAAAGTTCGGGTTTACCACGGCGTTCATGCTCAGCATGGTCGGAACGGGATTCGGTATTTATTTCGGGCAGCGAATTGCCAGGAATTACGTGGACTGAATTTCTGCGGGATTCTCGAATCAATAAAAAAGGCGCGCTCTTCGGAGCGCGCCTTTCTACATCTACCTTGTCGATCACACCGACTGTTGCACTGTGATCGGCTGAGTGAGCTTGAGCGAAATTCGCCCGCCATTCGGAACGCAGCCATCGTATTTTCCGGTCGCGCCGGCGACAACCGCACCGGCCGCCGCACCGGTGGCGGCACCGATCACGGTCGACTTGGTCTTGTGCCCGAAGATCTGGCCAGCGATCGCGCCGATTACGGCACCTGTGGCGACTTTCCTTGCGTCGTTGCTGGCGTCGCCGTTCCGCACTTTGTCCACCTGCGCACTCGTGACAGCGGCATTTACGGGGTAAGTCGTTCCGTTGAAGGTGATCGACCGAACCACAAACTCCATTGCGATGTTGTCGTTCGCGTTCTCACTGCGCTTGAGTGACGTGAGCTCGATAACCGCGGTTGCTCCCGCCGGAATCGCGACACCATTAGAGCCTTCGACCGATTGGGCGACGCTCGCCGTAAACTTGTCGCCAACCGCGTACGTGTTGGTGCAGACGCGCTGACCGGAATAAAGCGATATCTCCGAGCCGCTGGCGATCGTGCCGAAAGCGCGCGTTGATCCGGAGGTCGATCCTTCCGTAACAGTGTTTCCGTTCTCGGTAACGACCGGCTTTTTCTCGACCGGCTCCGGTACGGTACGCGTCGTCGTGGCGACGCGATGGGTATTTCTCGTCGTAGTCGGAGTTCTCTGAACTACCTTGGTCGCGGGCTCAGACGGCGCGATGACCGGAGCAGCAACCGCTGGTACGTCCTTGAGCTGCGGCTGCGCCATTGTATCGGCGTTCGCGAGGCTGAGATCACGCGCAAGTGAGGTGTCCTGAGCGAGCGCATCCTCGGGCTTGTCACCCTGCTTGCAGGCACCGAGGGCAAGCGTGAAGGCGAAGAGGGCCGGTGTCGCGATCTTCGTGAAAGTGTTTGTGATCATGTCTTAGTCTCGAAAGCAAGAAAAGGAATGCGGCCCGATCGGACCGCATTCCCAGCCATTGCTAGAAGCGCGGCGATCTCGGAGGTGCGGAGCCAATCCTACCGGTACCGCCTACTGGAAACGGGAAGCGGTTGTTTGGCTGGATACGTCCGCGCCGCTGACCATCAGTGCGTGGATCGCAAGCGTCGCCGTCACCAACGACGATTCCACCACGAATTACGGCACCGAGAATCGTTCCGATTATAGCACCCGCGTTCGAACCACGGCTCACGCTACCGTTGTCACCACCTGACGACGGACCGCTCGGGTAGGATACCGCGACCGGCTGAGGGCGTGGCGAGACCGGAGTCGGGTCGTTCGCGACAGGCTCGGGCGAGACAGACTGCTCTTCCGTCTGGGCGACAGTCGCAGGCGCCTCGGTCTTGACGACGTGAGGCGGCGACTTCGGCGCGGGCTTGTGCTTCCGGACGCGGGTCGATGGGGCTACGTGACGCGCCGGAGGTGTGGTACGCTCGATCGCCGAGATCACCTGCTGGCCAGAATTGGGCGAAGCGTTGGCGAGCGTGATGCCGTCGTCCGATGAGGCCAGGGCCAGATCGTTCTTCAGGTCGTCGTTGATCGCCACTTTCTTGTCGCCACTGCAAGCGGCGAGAAGGACAGCGCCTACTCCGGCAAGCAACAGAGAACTCTTACGCATAAAAACTCCTTCCCATTGACGGGAAATGACTGCTACGAACGACTTACACCGGCGGCGTACAAATGATTCGCGCCTGCGGCATCTATAGAGGCAACCGCTACGCCGCCCATTATCCCCACCAAATCGAGCTTAACCGCCCCTTGAGGTGTGAAATGTCCACGTCGAGAGACAGGCGTTGTCTCTGTTCTGAGACTCGCGCAGGAAACAAACTAAAACGCGCCAGGCCACGGTCGCGCATAGGGGACGCTATACTACCGCTCATGAGACCTTCGAGGCGGGTGCACTGATGCGGCATTTGGCTACTCTCTGGCCGCGATCTCGGCGTCGGGCGTGGCAGGGTCTTGGGATCGGCGCTTCTGGCGTCGCCATCGCATTTGCTTGCGGCCCACGCACAGCCTCGGACATGTCGGCTGCGGAGAAGACTGCGATCGCTGACAGCCTCAAGCATCTGGTGGTCGCGACTTATGATCTCTCAAAGCCGAACGTAGTTGCGAGGCTAATGAGTCTTTACCCGACGGAAGGTCGGGTGATCTCAGCGAGCGGCGGGGTTGTGACCACCACGCGAGCGCAGCTCCAGCAGGCAATTCAGGCGTTCTGGACCTACGTCGGCCAGAACATGAAGCAGCCCCGCTGGGAATGGACCTCGATGACGGTGGACGTGCTCGCCCCCGACGCCGCGGTAATGACGAGCACTTACCGTGTGCCTCACCTGACGCCCATGGGAATGAACCATGTCATCGGTGGAGCATGGACGGCGGTGTTCCAGAAGCGAAACGGAAAATGGGTGATCATCCAGGAGCACCTGTCGGACGTTCAGAGCAATCCAAACATCCAGACCAGCCCATAACAGCGGCCAACCGCTACTCTCCGCCCGACTCCTCGACCGAGGACTTGAGCTGCTGACTCATCTCGGCCTCGCCACTGATAATCGACCGCCAGGTGAGTTCCGGCCCTCTGCGAAAGCCCTTCTGCGTGACCTTAACGCCTTCGGGTGAGATCGCCACCATGTACGGTTTACCGTCGATGTCGATCTCGCGCTTCAGAGTTTTCTCGAGTTTTGTCGCCATGCCCCCTCCGGGGATTTGATGTAAAGGTTGGCGATATAATACGCCGAGAGGGCGCCAGCTTCGAGCCCCCTGTGTAGACGGACTTAATGTAGCCTGCCAAAGCCTTCGCTCGTCTAAGACACAGGAGATCCGAATGGCTTTCATGGCTTTACAAGCCCCGGGCGATGACAGCGCCCACCTCATATACGAGTTCGAGCGGCGGGCCTACCCGGTCAGGAATTCTCTTCTGACGATTGGCCGAGACGCGGCGAGCCATATTCTGATTCGAGAGCCGGCGGTGTCACGAAATCACGCGGAGCTACGGTCGGAGGATGGGAAGTTCGTGCTCCATCCGTGCGGGGTAAATCCCACGACGGTGAACGGGGTGACGCTTACGGAGCCACGTTCGCTCTCGGAGGGTGATAAGGTCGAAGTCGGATCCGCGATCCTCACGTTCACGACGAAGCGGTTGCCGCTGGGCGTCGCGGTGATCGAGCCGGTGACTGCGAGCAAGCGCGAAAAGGACATCAACACCCGGCGCAACACCATCAAGCATCCGATCCTCGCGGGAGACCTCGACCCCGATTCGCCGCGTCAGGTACCGACCAACGTGATCGTGATGGCTGTGATGGTGATATTCGTGATTCTGTACTTGCTAGGACGGTAGGGCGACGGCGCCTCCCATCTCGGCGCCTCGTGTTTTGCGCTTTGACTGGCCACTCTAATGGTGAAGCGAAGAGCAGATAGCTTTGTAGCCTAAGCCCATAGCGGTTCATTGGGCGCTCTGAGGTCCGCTTCAAGAAAAAACTACAAACGCAAGACTACCTGTTACGCGTTGGTGTTCCCAGCAGTGGGTTGCGTGTCTCTGCGCGGGAGCGAGCGGGGGTTCTCTCAATAGACAGATGAAAACCTGAACAGCTCAAGCCTTGGCGCTCTGTGCTGACCGATTCAGTTCTGTGGATGCCAGTGGAAAGAAGCCCGAGAGCGCCTGTAGGAAAGCTACGGGCTACGGCTGCGAGGCCAACTGCTCCCTGCTTCAGCATTGAAGGCGCAAGCCGAAGCGCAAAATACGAGACGCCGAGATGGGAGGCTACGCAGCAGCAAAACGGGAGAGCACCATCTCCTCGAGCGCCTTTTTGAGCGGCTCGAGCTCGATCATCTCGAGGACGTCGGCGGCAAACGCGTAGGTCAGGAGCATGCGCGCCGTCTCTGGCCCGATCCCGCGGCTCCGTAGATAGAACATCGCGAGCTCGTCGAGCCGTCCCACGGTCGCTCCATGCGTGCACTTCACATCGTCCGCGAAGATCTCGAGCTGCGGCTTGGTATCGACGCGCGCGCTCGGTGACAGAAGAAGATTATTGTTGCTCTGCTTGCCGTCGGTCTTCTGCGCCTCGGGATGAACGTAAACTTTTCCGTTGAACACGCCGTGGGAGCGACCATCGAGCACGCCTTTGTACACCTCGTGGCTCGGGCAGTTGGGCGCGATGTGCTCGATACTCGTCTGGTTGTCGATGTGCTGAGTGCCGTCGGTGAGATAGAGACCGTTGAGAGTGCACGTCGCGCCGTCGCCATCCAGAGATGTGTAGATATTGGTGCGCGCTAATGATCCGCCAACAGCGAAAGAGAAGGAGTGGAGCTGACTGGCGCGCGCCTGACGGACCTGAACCGTTCCGACGTGAAAGGATTTCGCGCTCTCTCGCTGGAGTTTGTAGTGGTCTAGCCGCGCGCCTTCGCCCAAGGAGATCTCCGTCACCGCGTTGGTGAAATAACAACTGTCACGCACGGATACATAGCTCTCGATCACTGTTGCGCGCGAGTTAGGAGCGGCCACGATCAGGTTTCGAGGATGCGCTATTGCTTCGCCGCTTCCTTCGGAGACGAACACCAGGTGAATCGGTTGTTCGACAACGACGTTCGCCTGCAGCTCGACGAAGGCGCCATCGCGAATGAACGCGGTATTCAGCGCCGTGAATGCGTGGCTGTCGTAGGCCGCGATCTTACCGAGGTGACGCTCCGGGCGTCCGATGCCGCTGCGAATAGCAGTGGCGAGAGACGTCACCCGAACATCTTTCGGAAGGCCAGCGAATGAAGACAAGTCCTCGGAGAATTCTCCGTTGACGAAGACAAAAGTGTGCCATCCGAGCTCACCGAAGTTGAAGCGCTCGAGATCCGCGGGCGCAACCATTCCGGCCGTGCTTCCCTCCGATGTGACATCCGGTGAGCTCACCATCGCCGGGTGGAATGTCTGTTCGGCGATCGCTGCAACGCTAGTGAAATGCCAGTCCTCGTTTTTGGTCGTGGGGAAGCCGAGTGACTCGAACCGCTCGAAGCCCTCTCTCCGTAACGCATCGAGCCAGTCGGGCCCCTCGGCCTGACGCTCGAAATTCTCTCGATAAGCAGCCATCGGCTCCGGAACTGCGATCGTGCTCAAGCTGTCGCTACCTCGGTGGGCCGAGTGTTCTGAATCCAGTCGTACCCTTTCTCCTCGAGTTGGAGGGCGAGCTCCTTTCCACCGGATTTGACGATGCGGCCGCCAGCCAGAACGTGCACGTAATCAGGTACGATGTAGTTGAGCAGACGCTGGTAGTGCGTGACGACGATTGTCGCGTTCTCGGGCGACCGAAGCTTGTTTACGCCCTCCGCCACCACGCGGAGCGCGTCGATGTCGAGCCCGGAATCCGTCTCGTCGAGAATCGCGAGACGAGGAGAAAGGACCGCCATCTGAAGAATCTCGTTTCTCTTCTTTTCGCCGCCCGAGAAACCCTGATTCACCGAGCGCGAGAGCATTGCCTGGTCCATGTCGACGAGCTTGAGCTTCTCCTCGACGAGATCGAGAAACTCCAGAGGATCTACTTCCTCCATCCCGTTCGCCTTTCTGATCTCGTTGTAGGCCGAGCGCAGGAAATACGCGTTGGAGACGCCCGGAATTTCCACAGGGTACTGAAAGGCAAGAAAAATCCCGTTCTGTGCGCGCACCTCGGGATCCATCTCCAGCAGATCCTGTCCGTTGTAGCGAACAGTACCGCGCGTGACTTCGTAGGATGGATTTCCGGCCAGCACCTGCGCGAGGGTTGATTTACCCGAGCCATTTGGCCCCATCACCGCGTGGATTTCGCCGGCGTTCACCTTCAGGCTGATGCCGCGAAGTATTTCCCGTTCGCCGATGCCGGCGTGCAGATCATTTATTTCGAGCACGAAACCATTGATTGAATGTTGTTTGAATCGCGTAAACCGCCTGACTGAAGAGCGTCCAGTTCGCGGTGAACGGATAACCCGGTGTTCGGGGTCCGGAGCGGAGCCAGGCCCAGGCAGCGCTGATTTTGTCGACCGCTTTGCGTGCGCCCATTTTGCGTTAGTAGGTCAGCCAACGCTTCCTTCGAGGGTGATACCCAGTAGCTGCTGCGCCTCGACAGCGAATTCCATTGGTAATTCCTTGAACACTTCCCGGCAAAAACCGCTCACGATCATCGACACCGCGTGCTCGGCACTCACGCCACGCTGCTTGCAGTAAAAGATCTGGTCTTCGCCGATCTTGGAAGTAGATGCCTCGTGCTCGAGCGTCGCCGTGTTGTTCTGCACCTCGATGTACGGAAAGGTGTGCGCGCCACATTTGTTGCCGATGAGCATCGAGTCGCACTGGGTGTAGTTCCTGGCGCCCTCCGCTTTCGGAAGAACACGCACCAGGCCGCGATAGCTGTTGTTCCCTTCTCCGGCAGAAATTCCCTTCGAGACGATCGTCGATCTCGTGTTCTTGCCGATGTGGATCATCTTCGTTCCGGTATCGGCCTGCTGCTTCCGGTTGACGACCGCCACTGAGTAAAACTCACCGACTGAATTGTCTCCCTGGAGAATGACGCTCGGATATTTCCAGGTGATTGCGGATCCGGTTTCGACCTGCGTCCAGGAAATCTTCGAGTTTACTCCGGCGGCTTTGCCTCGCTTGGTGACGAAGTTGTAGATGCCGCCCTTTCCTTCGGCATCGCCCGAGTACCAGTTCTGAACCGTCGAGTATTTGACCGTTGCGTTGTCCAGAGCGATTAGCTCCACCACCGCCGCATGCAACTGGTTCTCGTCGCGCTTGGGCGCTGTGCATCCCTCGAGATAGCTGACCGACGCGCCTTCGTCGGCAATGATCAACGTCCGCTCGAACTGGCCCGTGTTCCGGCTGTTGATCCGGAAATAAGTCGAGAGCTCCATCGGGCACTTCACGCCCTTGGGCACGTACGCGAACGAGCCATCGCTGAACACCGCTGCATTCAGCGCCGCGTAGAAGTTGTCGCTGTGCGGCACGACGGTGCCAAGGTATTTCTCGACGAGCTCGGGGTGATTCTGCACCGCTTCACCGAATGAGCAGAAAATGATGCCGTGCTTCGAGAGCTCTTCCTTCATCGTCGTGCCGACCGAGACGCTGTCGAAGATCGCGTCGACGGCGACGCCTGACAAAAACTTCTGCTCGGTAAGGGAGATGCCGAGCTTGTCGTAGGTGCGAAGCAGCTCCGGGTCGACTTCGTCGAGACTCTGCAGCGGCCTTACGCTCTTAGGCGCCGAGTAATAAACGAGGGAGTCGTAATCGATCGGCGGGTATTTGACGTTGCCCCAGTGGGGCTCCTTCATCGTCAGCCAGCGCCGGTACGCCTTGAGCCGCCACTCGAGCATGAACGCGGGCTCGTTTTTCTTGGCGGAGATGAGTCGAATGATGTCTTCATTGAGGCCAGGCGGGACCGTATCCGTCTCGACATCGGTGACGAATCCGTACGCGTACTCGCGATTGACCAGCGCCTCGATTCCCGAGCTCATTGCAACTCCTTGGCGTTTCTACACTTCCCTTCGTAGATTCAATCTAAAGCAATTCTGTCGGGATAGTCAAGCAAACTGCTGTCTTCCTATCCCGTTGTCTCGTCAGCACTTAGGCGGTCGTGAATGGGCAGTGTCGACAGGCTTCCACGCAGCAACGGACTCAAATGACCGGAGCCGCCGAAGGCCTTTTCGAATCCGGGCGAGGCGATCCCGAATTCGAGGCCGTGGCTTCGGTTGGGGAGCTGGCGGAGGGAACAGTTCTGCAACGTGTGCGCTCGAAAGGTGATGCGATTTGCCTCGTTCGACATAACGGGGAGATCTCCGCGTTGAGCGATATCTGCACTCATCAGCATTTTTCGATGTCGCTGGGTGACCTCCTTCCCGATGGAAGTCTGCAATGTGCATGGCACGGAGCGCGATACGACTGCAGGACTGGCGAGGTAAAGCAGGTACCCGCAACGAGTCCGCTACCGGTGTTTCAGGTGCGGCTGCAAGGCGACACGATCATGGTCGGACCGAGGTGCGAGCGAGTCGGAGCGAAGTACGAACCTTCAACGGTGCGCGTGACGTGAACCGACGCGCCGATTTTCCGCTGCTCGCCAACGATCCGGGTCTTCACTACCTCGACTCGGCCGCGACCTCACAGAAACCGGCATCGGTGCTCGATGCGATTCGCGATTTTTACGAGACGAGCAATGCGAATCCGCATCGCGGTGCTTATGCGCTCTCTGTCCGCGCGACAGAATGTTATCAGCAGGCGAGGCAGCGAATAGCGCGGTTTCTTGGGGTGAGAGACGTCGATTGCCTGATCTTCACGCGCGGAACCACCGAGGCGCTCAATCTCGTCGCCAACAGTTGGGGGCGAGCACACGTGTCGCACGGTGATGAAATAGTGGTGACTGCACTGGAGCATCACGCGAACTTCGTCCCCTGGCAGCAGCTCGCGATCGAGAAGCAGGCGAGGCTCAGAGTGTGTGAGCTCTCGTCGGATGGTCGGTTGGATCTCGATTGCCTGCGCGGATTACTGAATTCTCGAACCAGGGTCGTCGCCTTCAATCATGTCTCGAACGCGCTCGGCACCATCAATCCGGTCGCGGAGATAGTCGAACTCATTCGCGAGAACAGCGACGCGATCAGTGTGTGCGATGGCGCCCAGAGTGCGCCACATCTCCCGGTATCATTCGACACGCTTGGCGTCGACTTCTATGCTTTCAGTGGTCACAAGATGCTCGGCCCCATGGGAATCGGCGGCTTGATCGGGAAGCGCGCCACGCTCGAAGCGATGCCGCCGTACCAGACCGGTGGTGACATGATCGAATTCGTGGGCGACGAACGCACGACCTGGAATGTGTTGCCGCACAAGTTCGAGGCTGGGACACCGAACGCAGCCGACGCGGTTGGACTTTCCGCGGCTGTCGAGTACCTCGAAGCGTTAGGAATGGATCGCGTGCTATCGCATGAGCGGTCTCTGATGTCGCGGGCGCAGACCCGGCTCGAGGAAATCGAAGGCCTCCGGATTTACGGCCCGCCTGCTCTGGGGCGGAGCGGTGTCGTGAGCTTCACGATGAATGACGTGCATCCGCACGACCTGGCGACTATTCTGGACGGCCAAGGCGTCTGCATTCGCGCCGGTCATCACTGCGCGCAGCCGTTAATGCGCCGGCTCGATGTCCCGGCGACAGCGCGCGCTTCGTTCTACGTCTACAACGACGAAGCGGACATCGATGCGCTAGTGACGGGGATCATGAAAGCGAGGGAGATCTTTGGTTATGTCCCGACCTGAGAGCGCGGCCGAGCTGTCAGCACTGTACCAGGACCTGATTCTCGATCACTACAGGAGGCCCAGGAACAAGGGCGCGCTCGAGAACGCGGATACGCGTGTAGAGATGAAGAATCCGTTGTGCGGGGACGAGATCGCGCTTCAGGTGGCCTTCGACGGGAATACTGTTAGCGATTTGAGATTTTCAGGTCGGGGATGTTCGATCTCTCAAGCCTCGGCGTCGATGATGACGCAGCTCGTGAAGGGCAAGGAAGCGGAGGAGATCAAAGCGATTGGAAGGCGCTTCCGCGATTTAATGCTCGGGGACGCGAGCGCCGCGGGCGAGAAAGAGCTTGGGCAACTTCGCGCGTTATCCGGCGTCGCGAGATTTCCGGCGCGGGTCAAGTGCGCGTTGCTTGCCTGGAACGCGCTCGAGACGGCATTGGCGGAGCGGTCGACCTAGGCCGGGACTCAAAGCATTATTGAATGGTGTTGAGAGACGTCCCCGGAATTTTTTCTCACTGTTCGTTGGAGCTTTGAAGATGCGACTGACTTTCCCCATCGCCGTAGCCTGCGGCTTTTTACTCGCCGCAACCTATGCCGGTGCGCAGACAACAGGTGCCGCGACTGCGTCGCCGCCGATCTCGGATTCGATTCGGACTTTGGTGGGCCGGCTCAACCTCGAGAGCTACAAGGCAACGTTGCGCGGGCTTCAACGCTTTGGGGATCGGCGTCAGGGAACGTCGCGCAATCGCGCCGCAGTGGACTGGATCGAGGCGCAACTCAAGAGTTATGGATGTACGAACACCGAGCGAATCACCTACCAATTCCTGGGACGGCAGGTTCAAAACGATTCTACGCGCCGGGTCGATAGTCTCGCCCGCGCGGCACAGGGGCTTCCGCCATTGCCGAGCCGCGGGACGGGGCCGACCGGTCCGCGGTTCACTACGGACGCGAACGGAGTTCGATACGATCGGCAGGGCAACATCATCAAGGGCAATGTCGGGCCAACGGGCGTGAACATGAATCCCCTTCTGCAGCCGGACACAGCGCTGCGGCGGATTGACATGGAGCCGGACACGCCTGGCGAACGTCAGGAAGTGTACTGCACGAAGATCGGGACAGGGCATCCCAACGAGATGTATATCGTGAGCGGTCACATGGACGGACATGGATACGGCGCGGCACTCAACGACGATGGATCCGGCACCGCTCTGGTCATGGAGCTCGCGCGCGTGTTCAACTCTCCGGACGTCACTACTGACAGGTCGATTCGATTTATTCTCTGGAACAACGAAGAAACCGGACTCAATGGCGCCAGGGCATACGTCGCTCAGCGCGCATCGCTTCAGGGGATAGAGAATCCCAAAGGCTCGGGAAAATATCCGGAGCCGAAATGGCTGGGCATGATCCAGCACGATATGATGATGTGGGACCACGGGATGCCGGAGCCGGACGGCAAGGTGAGCCCGGTGCAGCGTCGTGAGGCCGATGTGAACATTGAGTTCGCGGGGACGTCAAAGTTCGCCGACGAGGCGCAGAAACTTGCGTGGTTCTTCAGGCGCAGCAACGACCGATATGCAACCGATTATCCGGCCGCGGTCGGAGACAGAATGAGCAACACCGATTCGGACCCGTTCAAGGATTTGTGTCCCGCAATCAGTCTTCGCGAGAACGAGAGGTTGGCACAGACCGGCACGGGTTGGAATCCTACGTGGCACCAGCCTATCGATGTTTACTCGACGTTCTCCGACCCAGATTTTCGGCTCGGACTGAACGCCGCGCAGACGACGCTGTCGGCGGTTGCACAACTGGCGGGTGCGCGGTTGAGGTAGCCGTCGGGCCGTTCGTCGGTATAGGTGTGAGCGACTTCAGCTCTGGCATGGAACGCGCTTCATGGGTCCGCTGTCTCCAACTTCAAATCATACTGCCAATGACGAATCCACCAGTTTCCGTTTCCACTCAGGGCTCGACCGATTTACTGCCACGCGACACTTTCCGAACGGTAGTCGCGGCATTGATCATCGTGCTGACAATCGCGGGCTGGATTTATGCGCTCGCGGTTCCAATAGATCGATTCGCGCTCGTGCGTCAGACTCGTCTATGGTGGATCGAGCAGATCGTCGGATTCGTTCTCGCCGTTGTCTGCATAGGTATTCTCCTCAGGAAGCGCTCGTTTCTGAATTGGGCGTTCTGGCTGACGATTTACTCTTTGATCTTCGACGTCATGCGATTGATTTTCGAGTTCAAGGAAGGTCAGCCGACGATCCCTATCGCGCCCATTCTGTACGCTCTTTTCATCTGGCGTCTTTATATCGCGAGGAAGGCCACCGCAGCAACGGACACCGCTGTAGTCGTGTAAGGCCGAGCTGGGGTAGCGGACTTTCGCCCACCGCGTAACTATTCGGGGTGGGCAACAGGGCAGTTGGTCAGCTCATTGTCGTACTCGGCCTCATCCTCGTCGCAGGTGGGCTGCTGACGATGGGCGGATGGCTACGCTGGTTTGGTCATTTGCCAGGTGACATCCGCATCGAACGCGACAATGTGCGCGTGTACGTCCCCCTGGTTTCGATGTTGCTGCTGTCGATCCTGCTGAGTGTGCTGTCATACGTCATACGTCGATTTTTCTGATTCCAGCTCCCGTCTGACTCCCGGTACTGCTCTGCGCAATTCTCTGCGCGTGGCAGTTGTTGGGCTGATCGCGCTCACACTCGTCGTGAGCGAGTCACCAGCGCAGACGCAGTTCCAGCCCACTTCACTACAGAACCGTCAAGCGCTCGTGGATTCGGGCGAGATATCTCACCGAATGCGGGATCTCCAGGCGCAATTCGAGCGGCGCAGGCGGCAGATGTTGCCTCGCTTCTACATCGGCGCGGCGGATCATTGCCTGATAGTTGGCCGCTTCTGCGAGTGGCACCCCAACGTTCAGGATTACGACGTTCCCGATGAGGGGAAGGACATTCGCCGCGCGCGTGCGGAGCTCTTGCGCGATCTCGAGAAGGCAAGTATCGCGGTGCCGGGCGACGACTGGATAGTTGGGCAGCGCATCCGCTACCTCGTCGAGGGACACGATACCACGGCGATTTCCGTAGCGCGTTCGTGTAAGGCGACGCGCTGGTGGTGCGATGCGCTTCTCGGTCTGGCTTTGCATGTGGGTGGGAATTTTGCCGCGGCGGACAGTGCGTTCAGCGCATCGCTCGAGGCAATGCCTACGCTGACGCGCTGCTACTGGATCAATCTCTTGCCGCTGCTGGACGATGATGTCCGCGGCAGCTACAAGAAGATGACGTGCGGACAGCGCGAAGCCGCGGACGCGCGGATCTGGTGGATCGCCGATCCCCTGTTCATGACTCCGGGGAACGAGCGGCGCACCGAGCACTTCTCTCGGGTCGTCCAAACCGCGCTGCAAAAGGACGCCGTAAATACTTATGGCTCGAGCTGGGGCGGCGATCTGGCCGAGCTGATCTTGCGCTTCGGGTGGGCGGAGAAATGGACGCGTGAGCCTTCGCAGAGTTTTTATGCGGATGCGAAGGTCAATGTCACGGGACATGAGCGCGAGCCCGGATTCCACTTTTTCCTGACTCAGCTCCCGCCCGACAGTCTCGCGCAAATCGTCGATTCGCTTTTCGATATTCACCAATTTCCGCCAAGAGAGCAGTACGCGCCGGGTTACGCGCGCGCCTTCGAGCATCTGGATGCGCAGGTCGCTCGGTTCCGCCGCGGTGATTCCACGCGGATCGTCGCCGCCTACGATGTGACCTCCGATACGATCTTCTCGAGACACGCGTTCGACGCGGCACTTATCGCGATGGGTGACGAGGCAACGACGCCGTCCTCTCGGCAGGTGGCGGAATCGCCCACCCGCAACGTGCTCACTGTCTCGACGCCATGGAAAACGCAGTTGATCGGCGTAGAGCTTCTCGCGAGGGACAGCGCTGGGGCTGCGCGCTGGAGGTCGGGATTTGCCGAGGTCCCGCTGGATTCGGGGACGATCAGTGTGTCGGATCTGCTCTTCGTCGATGCCGCGCCGTTATTGCCGTCGGATCTCGAAGAAGCGACGGCGCGCGCGCACGGCGGGACGACGTTCTCGCGGGGAAAGCAGATCGGACTGTTCTGGGAGCTCTACGGAAAGACTCCGGCAGACAGCGCGCTTCCGGTGTCGCTAACGATCACTCCCGTGGAAGTGGGATTCCTGAAGCGCGCCTTCAGGGCGCTTCGCATTGCGGCGAAACCGACGCCGCTCAATATCCGCTGGCAGGAGAATGGAGCATCCGGAGTGCTGTCGCCCAGATCGGTGCTACTCGATCTATCGCTCGTGCCAGCGGGAAAATATTCAGTGAAGCTCGAGGTAGAAGGTCATCCACTCGCCACAGCTTCACGCACCATTGAGATCAAGTAGTTTCATTCCGACAACCGGCAAAGGGAAAAAACAATGCGTGCAGCTCTCTCCGCGACGCTGATGGGTATTGGTGGAATCTTCATGTCGTTCGCGGCTGTCATTTTTATAATTGAAATCTTCGCCAGTCGGAGTGATCCCGAGCACCGGGTTCCTGCCATGACCGCGCTGGGTATGGAGACCTTGATCGGCGGAGCGATTCTCGTGGTGCTCGGCTATCTGCTCATCCGAGTCGGGCGCGGGCGCGATACGGCGTCCGCGCACTGACGGTTGTCGAAGCGGCCGTCGAGACGCTCGATGTCGCATTGGCAGCCGAGCGAGCAAAGGTTGACCGCATCGAGCTCTGTGCGAGGTTGGGAGAGGGCGGGACTACTCCGAAGCCCGAGTTAATCCGGGCGGTAAAGGAACGCCTGCGCATTCCGGTGTTCGTCATGGTGAGGCCGCGCGGCGGCGATTTTGTTTACTCGCGCGCTGAGCTCGCTCTCATGGAAAACGATATCCGAGCGGCGATCGACGCGGGTGCGGATGGTATCGTCACGGGCGCTCTGACGCGTGACGGTCGAGTAGAAGCCGATGCGATGCGAGCCCTAATGACAGCCGCGGGGGACCGTCCCGTAACGTTTCACCGTGCCTTCGACATCGCGCGCAGTCGTTCAGAAGCTCTCGAAGATCTTGCGACTCTGGAGATCACTCGCGTTCTGACATCGGGTGGGGCGCCTTCCGCGAGCGAGGGCGCCGAGGCGATCGCTGATCTCGTCAGGCAAAGTGGAAATCGAGTTCGGATCGTAGCCGGCGGCGGTGTGCGCGCGCACAACGTTGGTCAGCTCCTCGAGCGCACTCGGGTTCGGGAGGTGCATGCTCGTCTTGTTGACGACCGGAGCATGCGAGAGCTCGTCGGCGTAGTGCGCGCGCAAGCTAAAACGCGGATCGAGGGCTGAGGACCAACGGCATTGATAATCGCGGACTGATTGAGGACCAAGGACTCTGACCAACTGCATTGGTGACTGCAGACTGATTGAGGACTGAGGATCGAGCACCGTCCTCGATTGTTATCTGGTACTCACTTCGTCCGGGGGGTTCCCTTCAGGACTCCATCGCGGACCTGTAACGCTCTCGCCGGTGGGTTGGCGATTGGAATGACGCGCGTACGGGGACGCTCGTTGAGGCGAACTGGGAGCTGTAGCGTCAGGGTCTCGCCACCGCGACGTACGACAAGAGGAAGAGTGGTGAGGGCGGTCCCGGCGTAGCGCGCGCGGAATTTCTCGAATGAGTCGTCGCTCGAGATGACGGTCTCGCCGATCGATACGATTTGATCTCCCACGCGGGCGCCAGCCGCGGCTGCCGCGCCTGTTGGTGCGAGCTGACTGATTCTACTATCGGCGCCGGTCGAGATTCCGAGGCGCGGTTCCCTGACGGTGTCGCTCTCGTAGCGGAGGCCAGCGAGCTGAAGGACTGACTGGATCGGCAGCGGCTCTCGCCCATCGACGTAACGACGAGCAAAGTCCGCGAGCGACTTTCCTCCCGCGGCGCGACTGACTTCGCCCCACCAGTCGGCAGCCGTGAATCCACGTCCCTGCTTGTATGTGCGGTTATAGAGACGGCGCATTACATCGTCGAGCGTGCCGCGATTGTTGCTGGCGTCGCGGATCATGATGTCGAGAAGGAATCCGATCAGACCGCCCTTCGGATAGTAGAGTCCACTACTTCCATCGACGGGGTTTATCCACGCATTCAGTGATGCATCACTTACAGGGGTCGGTGGCGCCGCACTCACGGAAGAGATCTCGTCGGCGATGAAGCCAAAAAACTGTGTGCTGTCTTCGACGCCGCCGCGCACCAGCGCCAGGGCGCCGTAGTAATCGGTCACTCCCTCGCTGACCCAGAGCCAGGTCGTGGGCTGCGCGTCGTCGTAGCGATATGGCACGAGATCGGCGGGGCGTAGTCGCTTCACGTTCCAGGCGTGAAAGAACTCGTGCGAGTAGAGCCCGGACAACGATGCTTCGTCGAGTCGCGAGCTCAGGACTTCATCGACCTGTGAGCTCTGGTGCTCGAGTCCGCCGCCGTTCACAACGGTATCCGAGCGCTGGAAGAGAGTGTAGTTACGGAATGGTGCTTCGCCAAAGACGGCGACATCGGGCGGCACGAACTTGCGAAGCCAGTCGAAGGTGCGATCGCGGCGTGTGGGAGTGAGACTCGCTGCAGGGTACCACGCGAGTCGAATCCAGCGATTTGCAATGAGCGTGGAGTCGAACGCGAACCTGCCGACGTAGAACGGCATGTCGGTAAGATCGTGATAGTTGGACGCCGTGAAGCTGGTCGTTCCGGGAGCGGGATCCATTCCGGTCGCGATCTTCCATGAGGGCTCCGTGTGCACGGTCACCCGAGCGGGCCAGTCGAACCCTCGCCCCACAGGGTAGAGAAAAACGTTCGTGCCGTTGAAAAACGCGAAATTGGGCGCCGTCCATGCAACCGCGCGATCCACCGCGTCGGCG
>CADDZN010000030.1 GCA_902812375.1 bacterium
GCGCATCTGCGAAAGCGGCAGCCGGAACTCGGCGGTCCATCCAAGCGAATCGATGCGCGTGGCGACATCCCACACGGCGTCCCACGCAAAATCTTCGTTGCCGTCGTCGTAGATCGCCCCGTCCAGCTTCACACCGGCAGGATTAACGCCGAACTCATAGCCGGTGCGCCGATCGTGATAGGAATCCACGAACAACCAGATCATATCGGTCGGCGTGAAGCTGTCGCGCCGCTCGAGCAGCTTGATGATGCTATCGGGGTGCGGGTCGAAGGCTCTCACGAACACATAAAGATTGGAGGCGTCGTAGGCGATCCGCGCTTCGGTGCGGAAGCGCGCCTCTTTGCCCTCGGTGGGTCTCCACTCCTTGAACGCGGAGATTACCGGTGCGACACGCCAGACCGCATCGTCGTCCTTCGCGTCTATTACTGGGCTCGACTCCGCACGCACCGCGGTGGCGCTTGTATCTGTTGGAGGCGGCACGGTAGCGGCAGCGCTGCTACTGGTCTGTTGCGCCTGTAACGGCGCCTGAAGACTCAGGCTTAGCGCGAGTAGGGCGGCTGTGATCATAAGGCCTTCGTGCGAGAGGTTGCTATGGTTCGATGTGTAGCTCCTGTTTGATACCGTATCGGCCAAAAGGGTTGGAAAGTTTCAGCAGCCCGCGCGGTTGGGTCGCTCAACTGCCGTCGAGGGCTACCACAATCGCCGCGCCGATTACCATGATGCCGCCAATGAGCGCGTAGGGTCCGAGGATATCCTGCAGTAACGCGACACCGAGCAACGCACCGACTACCGGCTCGAGGTTGAGAAACACGCCGGCCTGGGACGCGGGCACGCGCACCAGCCCCCAGTTCCAGAGATAGGTCGTGGCCGTGGTCGCGACGATTCCGGATGCAATGACGGATATCCATGTTCGCGTCGAGAGATGAACCGGCGGCAATCCCTCGGAGCCCACGACCCACACAGCCAGCATTGCTGCACCGATCGTCATCACGTACGCGCTCACGTTGATCGGAGAGTAGTTGCGGCTCTTCATGAGCCTTTGACAGAGGAGAATCCACGCGACACCGCCGATGAGCGAAGACGCGACGAGGAGATCACCGGCGAGAGTCGCCTGCGATCCTGCCTCACCCGCCGAGGCGCCAAACGCGATGAGTCCCGCGCCGATCGTTGATGCGACGAGCGCGATCCACCGGCGCGCGTGCACGTGCTCGTGCGCGAAGAGCGCTGACCCCGCGGCGAGAAGAACGGGAAGCACCCCGACCATCAGTGAAGCGTGCGACACAGTCGTGCGCGCGAGCCCCGCGAACTGAATGAGAAATTGCAGCGGGACACCCACCACCGCGGCGGCAAGCACGATGAGCCAGTCGTGGCGGGCGATACGGGTTTCGGCACGGCTCGTCGCCATCCATACCGCCGGTGCGAATCCAACCGCAGCGAAAAGGAATCGATAGAGCACGAGCTGGCCGACGGTGAGCTCGGTCAGCGCCCATTTCCCGAACAAGAATCCGGTGCCCCAGAGACAGCCGGCGGCCGCGAGGGCGGCAAAAGCCTTCGTTCGGGAGTGAATAATGTGCACTTTTAGTGAATGTCGATGATGAACGTAATCAGCCGGGAGTGCATTGGGACTCTTGCGGCAATGCTGATCTTCGCTCCCGCGGCGATCGCCCAAACGCAATCGCTGCAACAAGTCGCGGATAGCTCACCCTTTCGCCCGCTCGACCTTCCAACTCCCAATGAGTTCCGGAGCGCGAGCGGCAGGCCCGGACCGAAATACTGGCAGCAGCGCGTCGACTACAAAATCTCTGCGACGCTCGATCCCGCGCGGAACGAGCTCCGCGGTCGCGAGACCATCCACTACATCAATCACTCGCCCGACACGCTTGCGTATCTGTGGATGTTTGTCGAACAGAATCTCTGTGCTCCAACCAGCGTAACCAATCAACTCAATCAACCGCCGCTCGTTTTCCTCGGCACCGCGTTCGACTTCTCCTGTCAGGGCTTCAATGGCGGACTACATCTCGACGCGTTGCGTGTGGGCGGCGTCGCGGCGAAGCACACGATCTACGGCACGACGATGCGCGTCGATCTCCGCACGCCTCTCGCGCCAGGAAGTGCAGTCGATATCAATGCCGCGTGGCACTTCAATGTCCCGCCGCAGGGTGGTGGGCGGATGGGCCACGACGGTCCGCTCTATGAGATCGCCCAATGGTATCCGCGCATGGCGGTCTACGACGATGTGCACGGCTGGAATCACGAGCCGTACATCGGCGCCGGCGAATTTTATCTCGAGTACGGCGACTTCGACGTCTCGCTCATCGTGCCCGCATCGTACATCGTCGCGGCCACCGGTGAGCTCCTGAATCCGGAGCAAGTGCTCACTCCAATGCAGCGAGCGCGACTTGCCGCGGCAAGAAAATCGGATACGGCGATCGCGATCATCCGCGCCAACGAAGCCGGGAACATGGACCTCACTCGGCCCCGTATCTACGCTCAGGGAGAGTTGTCGGCGCTCAATCCCGAGGCTTCGCTGGTGTGGCATTTCGCGGCGAAGAATGTGCGCGACCTTGCATTCGCGGGCGGTCCGAACTTTCGCTGGGACGCGAGCGGCTACAACGGAATCCTCATCGAGGATCTCTATCGGCCATCCGCGGACAAGTGGCCCGAGGTGAATCGCATTGGCCGCGAGGCAATCAAGTATTACAGCGAGCAATGGTATCCGTACCCGTGGTCGCATGCAACGACGGTTGAAGGTCCGATCGAAGGGATGGAGTACCCAATGCTCACCTTCACGCCGAATAGTCCGACGCGCGAGGATCAACAGTGGGTGATCGCGCACGAGTTCGGGCACGAATGGTTCCCGATGATCGTCGGCTCCAACGAGCGCTTGTATCCATGGATGGATGAAGGCTTCAACACTTTCATCGACCTGGGCAACGCCGCTCAGTATTTCAGGGGCACTGCCTACGGAGATACGATCGAGGTGCATCCGCTGCACCTCTACGCCGAGCACGCCACACCTGGTGAGCAACCGCTGATCACGAACCCAACCCAGGTGCGCGACCTGTTCTGGGTCGGCTACCAGAAGCCCGCGCTAATGATGCAGATGCTCCGCTACGAAGTGCTCGGAAAGGAACGGTTCGATCAGGCGTTCCGCGAGTACATCAAGGCGTGGGCGTTCAAGCACCCGACACCGGCGGATTTCTTTCGAGTGATGCGCGACCAATCCGGAATGGATCTCGATTGGTTCTGGCGCGGCTGGATCTACTCGACGGCGCGGCTCGATCAATCGATCGACTCAGTAGTTCCGCGACCAGATGGCGGATCGAACGTATATGTAGGAAATCACGGGACGATGTTGATGCCTGCCGAGCTAACTCTCACTCTGGCTGACGGCACGAAGCGCACGGTGAAACTACCGATCGAGATGTGGAACCTCGGCTCACCCTTTATATATCGTTCTCCGGCAGGAGAACGGGTTACGCGCGCCGAGGTGGATGCGCGTCATACGCTACCTGATACGGATCGAGGCAATAACGTGTGGCCGCGCGCCCGCTCCAAATAGGGTTTGGATGTCTTGTATGGTCGTTTCGCCATTCCGCAGTTTAGTCCGCAATCCTCAATCAGTCCGCAATTATCAATGCCGTTAGTCCTCAGCCCTCGGTCCTACAGCTCTCAGCCCGATGCAGACCCAAAGGAGCATCAGATGCGCGGCCGCACTCCAATCCTCGCTCAACTCGCAATAGTCAGCCTGCTCTCGGCCGGCTGCGCGACAAATCCAGCTCCTTCGCCCGGATCAGCGCCCGTGCCGACAGCTTCACAGCTCTACATGCCGCGCGCTGTGCAAACCGCGTATCGCAAAGGAACACGCTCGCCCGACGGCCGGCCTGGCCCGAACTACTGGCAGAACCGCGGCCGCTACAACATCACCATCACCGCTCTGCCACCGGACCGAACCATCTATGGTACGGAGCAGATCGTGTACTTCAACAACAGTCCCGACACGCTCCGCAATCCGCAGATCAAGCTGTTCCTGAACATCCACAAGCCCGGCGCTCCACGGGGCTTTGGGGCAGCAGCGCCGTATCTCACCCCGGGCGTGCACGTCGATTCGGTGGCCGTCAATCAGCAGCCAGTTCAATGGAACGTCGAGAATGTCTTCACCGAGCAGCGGTTGCAGCTTCCAGCGCCACTGTTGCCGCACGATTCAGTGCGGTTGTCGTTCAAGTGGCACTACGACGTCTCGCAGCTCAGTGGCCGCGAAGGAATGCTCGATTCCACGAGCTATTTCCTCGCGTACTTCTATCCGCGCGTTGCCGTCTACGACGACTACAACGGTTGGGACCGAATGGTCTTCACGGATGTCCAGGAGTTCTACAGCGACTTCAACGACTACGACGTCTCGATCACGGTGCCCGCGAATTACGTCGTGTGGGGAACAGGTACGCTCCTCAATCCCTCCGACCTGCTTCAACCCGCCGCGCTCGATCGTTACAACCGATCATTCACATCAGACTCGACAATCCATGTCGCAACGAAAGCCGACATGACTTCCAAGTCGGTCACGACACAGCATCCGACCAACACCTGGCGATTTCGCGCGACCAACATCCCCGACATGACCTTTGCCCTGAGCAGCAACTACGTCTGGGATGCGGGAAGCGTCGTGGTCGATACGCTGACGGGTCGCCGAGCGAGCGCGCAGGCTGCTTACAACGACACGGCGGCGGATTTTCATCACATGGTGCAATTCAGCCGTCACTCGCTAAGCTGGCTCTCGCGCAACTGGCCGGGAGTGCCATACCCATATGAAAAGAGCACCGTCGTCGAAGGACTTGCGGGCATGGAGTATCCCATGATGGTGAACGATGAGAGCTACGCGGACACCGTCTTCTCGCGTTTCGTGGTGGAGCACGAGACCGCGCATACATACTTCCCGTTCTACATGGGAATCAACGAATCGCGCTACGCGATGATGGACGAAGGTTGGGCGACGACGTTCGAGTATCTGATCGGAACCACGGACCTCGGCACCGAGAGAGCTGGCGAATTCTTCAAGCAATTTCGGGTGACAGAGTGGGCGACGGATCCGACGCCACTCGAGGACCTGCCGATCATCACCCCGGCGGACGCGCTCGCGCCCAACGCTTACGGCGACAACGCGTACGGTAAACCGGCGCTCGGTTATCTCGCTCTCAAGGACATGCTTGGTGACGCTCAGTTCCGGAGCGCGCTCCACGGCTTCATGGATCGGTGGCATGGCAAGCATCCGATTCCCTGGGACATGTTCAATAGCTTCAACGACATCACCGGCCATAACCTGAACTGGTTCTGGAACGCCTGGTTCTTCAGCAATGGCTATATCGATGTCGGTGTGCGTGGAGTCACAAAGACCGGAGATGGCGTGGCGGTTTTGGTCGACAACGTTGGTGGCATGCCAATTCCTTTCGATGTCGCGCTCAACTTCGGCGATGGAACGAGCGATGTCGTTCATGAGACGTCCGCCGTCTGGCAGACGAACCTGCACCAGGCGTCGGTGACGGTACCAACGCGCAAAGCTGTACAGTCTGTGGAGCTCCGCACCGGTATCTGGATGGATGCTGACTCGACGAACAACCGTTGGTTGAGCAGGCGCTAGTTTACAGATACTATGCAATCACCAACACAGTCTCCGATGCAATCACCAACACAGTCTCCGATGACCGAAGCGCTCCGCCGCTGGCGCATTATCCCGGTCATCATCATCGAAGATGCAAAGAACGCGGTGCCACTCGCGGGAGCACTCCTCAGTGGAGGATTGCCGATCGCCGAGATTACGCTTCGCACGAAGGGCGCGCTCGACGCGCTGCGGCGGATCAAGGACGCGCAACCAGAGATGTTTGCTGGTGCGGGGACCGTGCTCAACGTCGCCCAGGCGAAGCAAGCGAAGGATGCCGGAGCGGAATTTGTGATATCGCCCGGATTCAATCGCGCGGTAGTGGATTACTGTCTCGAGAATGACGTCCCCGTTTACCCGGGAGTGGCGACTGCCAGCGAGATTGAGGCGGTGCTGGAGGTCGGGCTCAATCTCATGAAGCTCTGGCCCATCGAGACACTCGGTGGCGTACCCTATCTGCAGTTGCTTGGCGGCCCGTTTGTCGGTGTCGAGTTCAATCCGAGCGGCGGAGTTACCGCGACGAACTTTACGACCTATCTCAATCAGAAGAACGTCGTCGCGGTTGGCGGCAACTGGATGGCGCCGCCGGATTGGATATCCGCGGGCCAATTCGACCGGATCCGGGAGATCGTGCGCCAGACGGTCACGAGGGTTGCCGGGGTTGCGCAGACAAAAGACAGCTTCTTGACAGCTCGAAGCGCGCCCTGATATTGGACGAGGCGCATTTGCCTCCGTAGTTCCTCTTCCGGAAAATTCCCCATGCCCTCACTGCGATGTGCGCTTGTGCTAATTGCTATCGCAGCGCTGACGGCATGCGGATCCGATTCCGGTCGCGTAACCGGACCACCGCCCGATCCCTGTACTGTAAGAACTCCATATACAGTCGGTACGACGACGAACGGGACGTTCACGGCGACCGATTGCCGTTCGTTCGACCGATCTTTCCTCGATTCCTACGCGACCACGGTATCAACGGCCGGAGCTTATGTCTTCAGCGAGACCTCTACCGCCTTCGACACCTACCTGTACCTCAACGCAGGCGACGGCTCAGTGATCGCGGAGAACGACGACATCAGCGATCTCGACACGAACTCGTCGATCAAGGTGTTGCTCCCGGCCGGGAGTTACGTGATCCGGGCCAATGCATTCGATTCCACGCAGACCGGAGCCTACACACTGGCGTCCGCCAAGGTGCCAGAGTCGATCGAGAATTGCGAACAAGTATTCGCGGCCCGTGGAATAACGACAGCGCCGATCCTGACGACCACCGACTGCGTCAACAACGGGTTCTACTCGGACGATGTGATCATCTTCCTGCCGGCGGGCCAGTCAATGACGGTGTCGATGAATTCCACGGCCTTCGACGCGTACGTCGAGATCTATTCGCGCACTGGTCTGGTCGCGAGCAATGACAACAAGAGCGCGACGTCGACCGATGCGGAAGTCACCTTCACTGCGCCGGTAGCGGACTACTACCTCATTTCGCCGAGTACGAAGCTGTCCGGCACTCCGGGTGCGACCGGCGCGTACACGATGATGATTAAGTAGGAGAGTGCCTGACTACGGGCGCGCCACGGCGGTCGGCTGTACCTGCGACACAGGTCGCGGACTTCCACGATGACAGGTGTAGCACGTCGCCATCGGCGGACCTCCGCGATTGGTGGGGACCTTCGATAAATAGTCGCGATTGATCGTCTGAACCATCGCGACCATGAGACGCGCGGTATTCTTCTCGTCCTTCTCGTCGAGCTCCCATTTTCCGGGCACGTGGCAGAATCCGCAGCTCACGCCTAGCGAGCGCCCGAAGCCGTGGTTCATGATGTCCACCAGGCGGCCGGCTGGCACTCCCTTGAAGATCTTGATGTTCTTGAACACGCTCTCGGCTGGCTGATTCTCTCGGCCGGCTATCGAGCGAAGCACCATTGCGGCGGCGCTGTCTCGCCTCACTGCGTTGACGCTGTCACGCACTCGTCGCGCTGAGTCGGTGAGCGGAACGCGTTGGCCCGCTGGCCCGAGTTGCTCGGTCTGATCAGCCTGAGCGGGTTGAGTGACCGCCGTTTGAGAGATTGGTGCTGGCGGGTTGGTCGTGCCGCTAGTGGGAGACGTCGCGCACGCATACACCAGAATCAGAACCGACGAAACGCCAGCTATCGCAGCGGAAACACGCTCGCTCATTGGAAGCCTCCGTCTGATTTCTCGAATGGTACCCGGTCCAGGAAGGTGCCGGAAGTCCGATACTCCGCGTACGGCGATTTCGAGACCACTCGATAGCTTTCAGTGCAACCGCTTCAGCAGGATGTGTCGTGATGAGATCAGCTCTGCTCTGCCGCCGGTGCGGACGTCTCTCGTTCAGCCTGTTTTACGCATTGATCCTTCCGGTTCTCGTTTCGATTGCAATTGCTTGCGCAAAGGAAACACCCGCAACCCACTATCGGCCGCGGACGCGAGAGCTGACCGTCACCACAGTTCCTCTTCTCACGAAGGAGCTTCAGACTATCTACCCCTACCTCACTCAGGATTTCGAGCGCGGAGGCGTGCTCGAGGGCAAGGAAGTTTATACTTTCGTGCCGAATAGTCTCACAGTCGTTCAGGGTGATACGGTCCATTTCACGCTGATCAATCCGGAGGATGACGCGCACTCTTTCGTTCTGCCCGGACTTTCGGTGACATTGCGGCCGCAGTCAAAAGTCCTGGCGGATTACATTGCGCGCAACGCGGGAGTCTTCGAGTACGTATGCGACATTCCAGGCCACCTTCCCTTTATGTATGGCCAACTGGTAGTGCTCGCCGCGGATTGACCTTTTATTTATCTCGCCGAAACTTCTTCTCACGCGGAACGGTCAGGAGAGCTCATGTCAAAGGTTGCACAATCTCTGGAGGTAAGCTGCTCACCCGAGAGCCTGATGGAATTCATCGTGGATGTCACGAATCATCCGGCGTTCATTGGTCCCCTGAAGGCCGTTGAGAACGTGAATGGCGACGTCCGGAAGCCCGGCACCAGTTGGGATTGGGTATACAGTCTCGCTGGCGTCGAGCTCGCGGGAAAGGCAGAGACGATCCGCTTCGTCCCAGCTAGGGAGTTCGTGTACAAGACGACGACCGGCGCGAAGAGCACGTTCACCTATCGCGCCGATCCAGTGGGTAAGAAGACCAAGCTCAGTCTGAACGTGGAGTACGAGGTTCCGACGAATGCGCTCGGCAAGATGAAGGCATCGGTGTTCGAGAAGCTGAATGAAGCGGAAGGGAAACGAGTCGTCGAGAATCTGAAAGCGCTGCTCGAAGAATAGGCGGTGCACGCCGGGCCATGGATCGCTTTGTACATCGGTGCAATTATCATCTGGTCGATCGTGATCGCCATGAGCAGGTCGCCGACACTGTGGCGTGGAAGCTCGCTCTCGTTTCTGAATGGGGCGTTCATCGCTGGCTCCATCGCTGCAATGATGATTCGCCGCCTGCGTCCCGACCTGGGGCTAATCGGGTTCGAGATAATTCTGGCGGGTGTCGCGTTGTTCGCGCGTCCTGTTTGGCTCGCTCTTCACGTTGAGGAAGCACAGCTCGAAAGAGTTTTAGAGCAATGCTTCACGAAGACTCGGGCCGCGTTTGTGCGCGGCGACAATGGCTACATATTGACCGTTGCCGAGAGCGAGGTGCAGGTGAGACTCCGCAGGTGGTTCCGTAGCACCATCCAAATCGGCTTCGTCGGCAACATGGGCTCCAGAAAAGCGAAGCTCATCCGGGCGTTCATCGGAAAGCAGTTTCGGGGTTCGTTTCCCGCGCTCAAAGTGCGGGCTTAGCTGCCTGGGCGCAGAATCCCAGGTTGGAGCCATCTACGTAAGTCGACGTATCCCGCGCCTTAAGCTCCCGGACGTACTCTAGGAAAGTGCCGACGACGCGGCTGCTTGAGATTGATTCGGACTTTCATTTGCTGGATATGACCGCTGATTCAGGTTACGACATTGGAATAGATGCAGTTGCCACCTATCTGCCGGCGGCAACAGCGAGCCTGGCGGAGCTGGCGATGCGTGGCCTGCTGCGTGGGTCTGTGGAGACGCTCAGCTCGTTCGGATTTGGGCAGGTGCATCTGGCGGGGGAGCAGTCGAATTTCCAGATGGCGATGCACGCCGCCGAGAAGCTATTCTCGGAGAACGATATCGATCGGGACGAGGTGGGTGCAATTCTCTACTCGACGGCGCTCAGCTCCAGTGCGACGATGTGGAATCCGCCGCGAAGGAAGTTGCCGGGCGATGGTGTCTTGCGGCTCGACGAAATCGACGACCTCTTCAAGTATCCGGCGTCGCGGCTCCAGAGTGAGCTCGATCTCCCCCGCGCATCGGTAGTTGGAATCAACCAGATCGGGTGTGCGTCGACTTTTGCCGCACTGCGAATCGCGCGCGCGATGATCGCGGGGGAGGAGGATCTGGACGCGGTGTTATGCGTAAGTGCGGACAAGTTCCCGCCCGGCGAGCCGCGCGATCTCGTTTACAACGTGATCTCGGATGGTGCCTCCGCGGCGCTCGTGCGTCGCAATGCAACGAGAAACCGGATCGTCGCGTGCACCCAGGTGACGAAGGGCGCGCTCTGGGACGGCGGCTCTCTCGAGAACGAGATCGTTGCGGCTTATTTCCCGACGGCAAAGAGTGTTATCGACCGGACCTTGAGCAAAGCCCGTCTCACCATCGGCGATATTTCCTTAGTGATTCCGCACAACGTCTCGGCGCGGAGCTGGGAGATCCTTGGAAAGTTGATAGGCTGCCCTCCCCACCTCATCTATACCGAGAATATCGAGTGTGTGGGACATACAATCGCCTCGGACAACATCCTTAACCTCGAGACCGCGACCGCCGAAGGACGGATATCGAGGGGAGATTATCTGCTGCTTTTCACTTTTGGCTACGGTCTCAACTGGGCCTGCATGATCCTGGAGCACTAGTGTCGACTTTCAGAGTGGATCCGGAGAGCTAGTGCGCCGCAACATCTTCCTCACCGGCGCAACGGGTACCGTCGGAAGCGAGCTGCTCCGTCGCCTCGCCGCGCGCGACGATACCACGCTCAATCTGCTCGTGAGGCGTACTGGTTACGATCGCCGTCCGCAGATTGACTACGGGTTGCGTGGGGTGCGGGTCGCGGCAACGCTGAACTTATTCGACGGTGATCTTTGCGACGGCGACGCGCTGGGACTCTCTCCAGACGCGTTCAATTCGCTCACTCGAACGACCACCCATGTGATTCACTGCGGCGGTTCAACCTCGTTCGCGCTTCCGCTCGCCGAATCGCGCGCGACAAATGTCACCGGAACGGCTCGCGTGCTCCGCTTCGCACAGCAATGCGAGCGGCTCGAGTCAGCCGCGTTCTTCAGCACCGTTTACGTGAGCGGTATGCGCCGGGGAATCTTTGCCGAAAGTGATTTCGGGGATGCGGGTAATGGTTTCGTGAATTCATACGAGCGCTCCAAGGCTGAGATGGAGGAGGTCGTCCGCGCGGCGATAGCCGATTTGCCGATCCTCCTCTTTCGTCTGAGCACCGTGATCGGCGATTCCAGAACCGGAACTGTGCACGGATTCAACGCACTGCATCACGCGATCCGACTTCTTTATCAGGGACTTGCGCCGATGGTGCCGGGCATGCCGAGTACGCCGGTCGATATGGTGAGCTCGGACTACGTGGCGGAGGCGGCACTGCACTTGATCGACAATCAGGCGGGATGCGGCGTCTTCCACCTCGCATCCGGAGAACGAGCCGCCGCCATCGGAGATTTGTTGTCGGCGACTATCGAGTCGTTGATGCGATTCCGGCCAACGTGGCGGAAACGATCCATCGAAAAGCCACTGCTGGTCGATCTCGACACCTATGAGCTGTTTGTGCGATCCGTGGAGGAAGCGGGCAACGATGTTCTGCGGAACGCAACCCGCTCCATCCGCACCTTTGCGTATCAGCTCGCGCACCCGAAAGTATTCGCGACTCGGCAAACCTCGGAAGCGCTAGCAGACAGCGGAATCGCGCCCAGGCCCGTGCTTCAATTCTATCCACAAATCGTGAAGTACTGCGTGGAAAGCAATTGGGGGTTGCAGCGGTGCTGAGTCGCGACGAGCTGGAACAGCGTCTCTTGCGGTTCGTGCGTCGTGATCTTGTGTCGTCGGCGCTCGCCGACCGGGTTTTGCCAACGACGCGCCTCTTCGAGGAGCGGCTCGTCGACTCACTCAAGATCCTGGAGCTGATTGCTTTCCTCGAAGTGGTAACGCATCGGAAGATTCCCGACGCTCAAGTCGTGCTCGCGAACTTTGCTTCAATCGAGGCGATGGCGAAGGCGTTCTCGACGACAGCCGAGTCCGCATATCCAGCGAAGATCTTCGAGAATGCGCGTCGGGACCGAAGCTATGTGGATCCCGCACTTCTCATCGCGGAAGGCGCGATCCAGACGGGCGATGGAGGTCTCGAGCTGCACGGCTCAGCACTCGCTCTCGTCGAATACCTTGATGGTCAAGTGGCGCAATGGGCACGCGAGATCGGCGCAGTCGAAGAGGTTTTCGCTGATACCATTGCGCTCAAAACACTGGAGCGTGCCGGGTTCATCAAGGCTTTCCCACAAAAGTTGGTCAGAATCGGAGACGACGACGATTACGCACTTCCGCCGGCCGTCTGCTATCACCACTACCCGTATCTCGCCAACCAGATCGTCGACGAGCGCGGCTCGATAATTACCGCGATCGGCCGCTGCGTCCGGGAGGAGCACGACGACACCCACCCGCTCGAGAGATTGAGGTCGTTCACCATGCGCGAGATCGTCGCGGTGGGAAGTGCTGAGTTCGTCGAGGAAATGCGCGCTGACCTGATCGAGCGCGTCGGAAAGTTGATCGTCGCGCTCGATCTCGATGCGGTCATCGAGACTGCAACCGATCCGTTCTTCACCAGTGAGAGCCGGGGCAGGCTGCTCATGCAACAGGTGCAACCTCTCAAGTACGAGCTGCGACTCACTGTGAGCGACGACGGACGCAGTATCGCCGCCGCATCCTTCAACAACCATCAGGATCACTTCGGCAAGGCATTCTCGATTCGCCAGCGAGGCGGTGAATTCGCCCACAGCGGCTGTGTGGCGTTCGGCTGGGAGCGCTGGATTCTCGCGTTCTTTGCCCAACACGGGACGTGCGAAGCTGACTGGCCAATTCGGATTCGGAGGAGCCATGCCATTGCTTCCTGACAGTCCCGCGGATCGTTTCGCGAACAGAACGCGCGTCTCGCAGTCGATTCCGCGGCGACTCGTGGCGGAGCGCAAATTCCATCTGCTGCCCGTTTACGCGCTTCTCCGCACCAGCGATCTCGCGCGCGAAGGCATTGAGAACTCGGGGAGCTTCCGGTTCGCCGACCACATCTATCGTGGTAAGCCAAGTGGCCGGTACGGAGTTGGTCTGCTTCTCGATACCGTCCTACTCAGACTGCGCGGTGCGCGCTCGATGCGAAGCCGATTCCTCCACTCGCAGCGCGAGTTACTCTCCGTTCTGGTCGGGCGACACAAGCATGATGCGACGCCTACGCAAGCAAGCACGCATCCCGCCGAGTCCGTCACCGTCGTCTCGGTCCCATGCGGCATCGCGCGAGATCTCTACCAGGTCGCGGAGATTCTGCGCGAGTATCGCCCAGCCGATTACGACCGCGTCCGTTTCGTTGGACTCGACCTGGACCCGAAACCGCTCGAGCTGTCGCGCAATCTCACGCGCGGTCACTCGAATTTCACCTTCGTGTGCGCTGATGCGCTCCTGCCATCATCTCTTCCGCCAGACAGCGACGCGATCGTCTCACTGGGATTCGGCGAATTTCTCGACGATGCAATGCTGCTCGACTTCTACCGAAACTGTTGCGCCGCACTTCGCCCCGCCGGACGGCTCATCACTTCCGCGATGAGCCGAGACCGGCTGAGCGATTATCTCGCCCGGGAGTTGGCGGAGCTGCATACCCACTACAGAACCGCAGGCCAGCTTATCGAGCTTCTTCGCTCGGCCGGCTTCAACTACGTGCGTGTCGATCGCGATGAAGTCGGCCTGCAAACCCTCGCGGTAGCGACCAATTGATCTACGAAGAACATCTACGCGGCGCAGAAGCCGGCGCGTGGTCCCTCGAGCGGGATATCCGCTGGAAGGACATCGATCGCGCAATTGCCGGCGCTGAAACGGATATTCTTCGAGCCCTTTACGATGCCGCATTGATCGAGGGATATCTCCCCGTGTTTGCGCCGAGGATGATGCAGCTCCTCTGGGATGACATCGATGCGACGGCGATTCTGAGTCTGGAGATGTACGAAGGTCTAAAGCATTACACGGCGCTCAGACGATATCTCGAGATCGTTGGGTACACCTCGCCGCCCAAGTCTGAAGCAGCTCTCGTCGCCGCTCGCGCTAGAGCGAAAAACATCTCCTATCGCGTTGAAGACATCGCCACCTCGCTCACCCATTTCATGTGCTCGGAGCTGTTCGCCGCGCACTTCTTCAGGCGACTGAGCGAGCGCACGCAGGAGCCAGTTCTCCGTGAGCTGCTCTCCTACATGACGAGAGACGAGCTGCGCCACAGTGCCGGAGCTGGCGCACTTCTCGAGAAACGAATCGACGCAGACCCGCGCCTGGTAGACGAGGTTCTGAGCGCCGCCGAAAACTTCCGGCACTACGGCAGCGATGTCGTCGATGTTCCGGTGGCTGAGGAGAACGACTTCGACGCGGTGATGGCCATAAACAGAAAAGTCCGCCAGGTCTGTGGCCTGGCGCCCACCGAGCATCTGAAAGAGGAGTTGATCCATGAATAGCAATCACGTTTCACCATCGTCGCTCCAGATCACACGGAACGAGCTATGGCTGCTGAGTTTTTATCGCGAGTCGGAGCTCGCTGGCGCATTGATCATGGGACGCCTCGCCCAGCAGACTGACGATGACGAGTTGCGCGTGCGACTGACGGAACATTGCGCCGAGGAAGCGCGACACGCCTGGGCCTGGACGGAGACGATTCTGGAGGTTGGTGGAACTCCGCTGCGCATTAGCGAGACTTACCAATCACGCTATCACGCGCTCCTGGGCGATCCGTCCAGTGTTCTCGAGGTGTTGGCGCTAAGTCAGATTTTCGAGCGCCGCGTCGTTCGACATTTTCGTGCGCACCTCTCCTGGCCTGGGACTCACCCCGCAGTGAAGCGCACTTTGCAGCAGTTGATCGACGACGAGGTTGGTCACATCCGCTGGGTAAAGGACAGGCTGGATGCGCACGCCGCCAGTCATGGCGAGAGCGTTGTTCGAGAGATGCTGGAGCGTTTCCAGCGCGCCGACGATAAGCTGTACGCCGAGCTCTCGGAATTCCGCGAATGCTTGGAGAAAGCCTTCGGTACCAGGCGCGGCGAGATGTCGATCGAGAGCCGGCTGCGCGAGATCGCCTGCGACGTACTTGGCCGCGATGGCGTCGACGTCGCGCACGACAGCTCGCTCGCGCAGCTCGGCGCCGATTCCCTCGACCTGGTGTCGTTCATGATGGCGGTCGAGGATGCATTCCAGGTGGAATTCACCAAGCAGGATCAGAAAACGATGCACACCCTCGCGGATGTCGCTGCTAGGGTGCGGGAGCTGCGGCGTCCGCGGCAGGTTGCCTGAGACCGCGAGCTATCGCGGCTCTTGTCGGTCCCGAGCCCGCGCCGGTGCGCTCGACTGCTTTCGCAATGTCGTCGAGATCTTCCGCTGTGAGCGAGAGTGTCACTGCTCCAATCCATCCGTCCACCTGTTCCGCTGAGCGCGCACCAACGATGGCGCCGGTGATACCGGGCCACACGAGCGTCCAGGCGATCGCAACCGCGGACACGGTGGTGTTGTGGCGCCGGGCGATTGGCACCAGCGCATCGCGCAACGCGATGTTCTTCTCGAGCTTCGGTGTCTGAAAATTGGGCGACCGTAACCGCCAGTCGTCGGCGGCCATTCTGTGCACGCGCTCGACCGAGAACGTCTCGGTCAGAATTCCCGCCTGCATCGGGCTGTAAACGATCACTCCGGTCTGGTTCGCGCGGCACCACGGAATTTCCGCGGCCGCGGCGTCACGGTTGATGAGCGAGAATGGCGGCTGCAGAGAATCCACGTGATGGAGCGCTTCAATTCGACGCAACTGTGATACGTCAAAGTTGGACACTCCGATGGCGCGGACCTTTCCTTCCTCTTGGAGCTGGATCATCATTCGCCACGATTCTTCGACTGTCGTGCCGGTCGAATCGTCCGGGCGGTGAATCTGATACAGATCGATGCGCTCGACGCCCAGCCTCTTGAGTGATGCCTCGCACTCGCGCCGAATCGAAGCGGGAGTGGCGACTCGTTTTGCGTCCTTCATTGGATCTCTCGGATCCCACACCAGGCCACATTTTGTGAAGACGTACGGCCTCTCGGCGCCTTTGCGCTCTCTGAGCAGTCGACCGACTACTTCCTCGGAGTGGCCGAGGCCGTAAACCGCGGCGGTATCGATCCAGTTGACGCCGTGATCCAACGCGCGGTGGATGGCGGCGAGCGATTGGGCGTCGTCCTGCGGTCCCCATCCGTACGCCCATCCGCCGCCACCAGTCGCCCAAGCTCCAAACCCGACGACTGTGATGTTGAGATCAGAAGTGCCGAGCTTGCGAGTTGGGAGATGAGTAGGCATGGCGGTGACTCTTGCAAGAAAAGTGGCAGTCTAGTGCTTTATATATATCTCAAGGCCGGCGCGACACTCGGTCGACTTGCTTCGGTGCAGTCATAAAAAAACGTTCTTTAACGTTCTTCATCGCTTCATCCTCATCGGTGCACCCTCACCGGCCTTATCGGTCTCACAGACCATAACCCTCTATTATTTAGAGCGGCGATAGAGCGGCCAACAAGCGGCACTCCGAGCTCGAAGGCGATCCATTACCAAATTGCGACGGGAACGTTAGCCATGCATACGACCACAGCTCTCACCAGTTGGCCACAACTCGATCTGGATGAGTGGGCACCGACCGAGGCGACGCTCCATCGCTGGCTGCAGATCGTCGGCAAGACGCGACTCGCACTGGCACCAATGCAGAATCACTGGTGGCAGATAGTTCTTTACCTCACGTCGCGCGGACTCACTACATCGCCGATGCCGTACGGGGATCGAACGGTCGAAGTCGATCTCGATTTCATCGACCATTTACTCACGATCACGACGAGCGATGGCAAAGTCGCCACTTTGCAAATGGCGCCGAAGAGCGTCGCTGACTTTTTCGCCGAGTATATGTCGTCGCTGCACTCGCTCGGAGTCGACGTCAGTTTATGGCCTGTGCCGAGTGAGTTGCCCGACACTCTGCGCTTCACGGAAGACCATGAGCAT
>CADDZN010000031.1 GCA_902812375.1 bacterium
GATATAACGTCCTGGCTGCGCAGCACGGCGGCGCGGCGCTGGCCATGGCGTCGAATCGGGAGCGAACTGTCGATCTTGTGTTGACGGACATCGTAATGCCGGCGATGAGCGGACGCGAGCTCGTGGAGACTCTCCAGGCTGAGCGTCCTTTGCTCCGGGTGCTTTACATGTCGGGCTATACTGACGATGAAGTTCTGAGGCGAGGACTCCAGGATCCGAACACCTCGTTTATTCAGAAACCGTTCACGGCGGATAATCTCGCGACACAGGTCAGGAAAATCCTGGACGCGGCGTGAGCGCCGCTTCCGCAGGTAGCGTGACGGCGCGCCACATCGAGCGCGTGCTTCTGATCATCAACCCGGCCTCGCGTCGCGGCGCGCGGATTCGGTCGAGGGTCCTCGAGGCTTTCGCCGACGCGAGTGTGCTTTGCGATGCCATGGATACGAAAGCTCCGGGGGACGCAGCGGTGCTTGCGAAGGCCCTCGCGGCGAGCTACGACGCAGTGTTCCCGCTCGGCGGTGACGGAACCTTGATGGAGGTTCTCAGCGTTCTGGCAGACGGAGGGCCGCCGGTTGGAGTTCTTGCGGGAGGAACCGCGAATGTAGTCGCGCGAACTCTTCGGATACCGCTGAATCCCGCGCGCGCCGTTCCGCTTCTTCTCGCGGGTGATATAGCAAGGCTCGACCTGGGACGCCTCGCTGACGGGCGAAGATTTGCGATCGGCGTCGGAGTGGGACTGGACGCGACGATGATGAGAGAGGCGCCCGCGCGACTCAAGAAGCGCTTTGGATTCATGGCTTATGTCATCGGTGGGTTCAAGGCCGTTCTTCGCAACGAGAAGTTTGATCTCCGACTCATGGTCGACGGAGCGTTATACGAGCGTCGCGCCTCGGCGGTCCTTATTGCCAACTTCGGCGCGGTGCTGAATGATCTGATCGCGTTTGGCGATGGAATCGTTCATGACGATGGAATGCTCAACGCCTGCGTCTTTTCGCCGGAGTCACTCTGGGATGCGCTGAGGATCCTGTGGAAGATGTTGCGCAAGGATTTCAGTCCGGATCCATGTCTCTTTTACAAATCGGGGCGCGAGTTCCGCGTCGACACAGTCCCGCCAATGGCGGCGCAGGCGGACGGCGAGCTTCTCGGCGATACCCCTCTCTCGGTAAGCGTAGAACCCCTTGCCGGAAGGTTGCTCATCCCCAGAAGAAAATAAAAAAGGGCGAGCATATGCTCGCCCTTTTTTATTTTCGCTGCCCCTTTTTAGAAGGGGAGCTCTTCGTCTTCTGCTCCAACGAGTGCCGACTTTCTTGCTTCCGGCTTCTCCCCTTTCGCTTCGGCCGTTGGCGCGGCGGCCGACGGCTTCGGCGGCCAGATCACTCCATCGCAGGAGCGGTTCTGGCACTTGTAGTCGGGCGCTTTTGGATTCCGCTTGGTCAAGCGGTTGTCCCACATGCGTCCGCCACACTTTGGGCAGCTCACGACTTCCATATCCGTGAGCAGTGATGCTGGCGGCGCTGCTACCGGCTCGGGTGCCGCGGTTGCTGTTGGAATCGCTACAGTGGCCGGACGCGCCTTGCCGTAGCGGCGAGTGTACGCGAGCTGTGGATCTTCCACGGGCTTGGCGTATTTCCCATCACCGTCCATCTCGACCCAGTTCTGCTCGTACGCGTAGAGCTCGTGCGCAATTCCGAACCGAACCGCGGCTCTCTTGAAGGCATCCGTCGACGCCTGCTTGTAGTCACGGCCAGTTCCAACATCCTCGCGGATTACGCCAAGGATCTGCAGGCGAGCCTTGAACGAGCACTGCGTGCCATCACCGTCCTCGGCCGGAATCGGAGGAAGGAGCTCGAGGGTGAGATCCCATTCTCCCGGTACCACTGAGTCGAGTCGTTCACGTACTGTATTGGCCTCGATATAAGCGACGAAGCGAGCGAAGTACTTCCCGTCGCGCGCGGTCACTTTTCCATCCTGTCTCCAGGAGATCACACCAGAGGGGACCGGGGCAGAAAGCTTTGCCCATACATCGGTCTTTTCTACGTAGGCATCCTGTCTTGCAATCATTCTCTCATCCATCCGTGGTTAGTCGCTAAGTCCTGCGTTTCGTGAATTTTTGCACGTCCTTCACCGCACCGCACTGTTTGCCGTGCTCGCAATACCAGCCGTGCCGGTCAAAAAAAACGAGGTGGTGAACCTTGGCTTGATCGAGCCGCTCCTCGACCCGATATAGCTCGGTCACCGTGGTGCCCTTTCCGCACTTCTGTGCTGGGTCCATGGGGCTGATCTTCACCGAGCGTTTCACCTCAGTTTTTTCCTTCCGCCTACCCTTGATGCTCCTCCTGATTTGGGCCAATGTAAACTCCTGTGGTACCACTACTTACGCGCTGACGGTTCGGCGCGTATTCGGGTACCTAAAACTAACGTTCGGCATCGGCGGATGCAAGCGATTTGTTGCGGCGAATTCCGCCGGAGAGCTGCACCTCGACGGTAGGAAACACTCCGCCGATTGGGTAGCATAGACGGACAACGAGACGTCTACGACCTGGCTCCGCGCTCGATCTGGACCGGAGGCCGAGCAGTCGCTCGAGCGGAGCTTCAACGACCGCTTGCGGGCACAAGTTTCGCTTCTCTTTCTCCCGCGATTGTCACCAGAAATTGCGATCGCGCATACCTAAAGAGGAGCTTGGACATGGATCGCGGCATCGATTTTCTGAAGAGTCAAATCAACAACGCAGTCATGCAGCATCAAACTTTTCTCAAGGCGCTCCAGGACCACGAGCACCAGGCAGAGGACCCGCGCTTTCGAGATCTGTGCTCGCGGCACATTCCAGCGATGCGCGAGCACCAACGGATGCTCGAGGACTATCAGTCAGAGCTTGGCGCCGAGTCTGGCACAGCCAAGAAGGCAGTGGGGGCGGCCATGGGCATGGCGCGCGATCTCGCCGACGCTGCTCGCGAAAGCGATTTCCTGCGGCTGGTCGGAGACATCGTGATGGCCCGCCAATCCGAGGACACCTTCAAGACCTTCCGCGAAGCGGGGAAGATGCTGAACAACGAAAGGCTACGTCAGATCGGAGATATGGGGGAGCGCGGTCACGACGCCTACGTCCATGAAGCGAATCGGCTTGTGCAGCAAATGTTCGTCGAGCATGTACAGGGCGTCGAGGAACCCGCGCGTCGAACCGCGACGACACAGCCGAGCGCGTCGCGCTGACACGACGCAGTTCTTTCCAGCTTCACGCGGTTTTCATCGCGAGCTCGGCCTGACACCACCCGTCAGCGGAGGTAACTTTTCCGCATGACGGATGTGGTGTCCCTCGCCGCGGAGCTTCTCGCGATTCAATCGACCACCGGAGAGGAAGCCGGTGTGGTGGATTTTGTATCGCGCTGGCTGCTCGCGCGCGGATGGAACGTAAAGCTTCAGGAGGTCTCCAAGGGACGCGCGAATGTGTGGGCGACCCGACCACGCGGTTCCGGAGGTGCTACGTTCTCCACCCATCTCGACACTGTTCCTCCCTACGTGCCACCGCGTCTCGAAGGGACCCGACTTTTCGGCCGCGGAGCGTCCGATGCAAAAGGGATTGCCGCAGCCATGCTTGTCGCCGCGGATCGATTAGTCGCCGGAGGTGAGAAGCGTGTCGAGCTGCTCTTTGTCGTCGGGGAGGAGATGGGATCCGATGGAGCGCGCGCGGCTAACAATCTCGCAACGAAGAGTCGCTTCCTCATCAACGGAGAGCCCACGGAGAGCAAGTTGGCGAGCGGCGCAAAGGGCTCATTGCGTGCCACCCTCAGAACCCGCGGTAGAGAAGCCCATTCCGCCTATCCGCACCTCGGTCGCTCTGCCATCGAGCCCATGCTGGAGTTGCTTCCAACGTTGCGAACGCTGCCCCTTCCCGCGGACCCTGTGCTCGGCGAAACCACTGTTAACATCGGAACCATCAAAGGCGGCACGGCTGCGAATGTTATTCCGGCCCACGCGGAGGCCGAAGTAATGTTCCGCCTCGTCACGGACGTTGAGCCGGTCAAGAAGATGATTCTTGATTGGGCGAAGGGACGCGCCGACGTTGAATTTGGGTCGACCATTCCCGCACAGAAGTTTGCCACCGTAGAAGGTTTCGAGAGCAGCCCGGTTGCATATACGTCGGACATTCCGCTTCTCTCGAACTGGGGCGAGCCTTTTCTATTTGGGCCCGGCTCTATCCACGTTGCGCACACCCCGGACGAGTACATAGATGTCGAGGAGCTCAGAGCAAGCGTTGAGAGTTACGAGCGACTCGCCCAAACCCTGCTCGCGCGATGACGATGGCGATTCCGGGGAATCGAAAGAAGAAGTGGCCCGTTGCCGTACTTGGCGCGACCGGCGCCGTTGGCCAGATGTTCGTACGCCTTCTGGCGGACCATCCCTGGTTCGAGCTGAAGGAGCTCGCGGCATCCGAGCGGTCAGCCGGAAAGAAATACGCCGATGTCACTCGGTGGCTGGAAGGGGCATCGCCCCCACCGGTGATCATGGGCCGGCGAGTGATCGCGTGCGATCCCGGCGTCGTGAGCGCACCTATTGTGTTCTCCGCACTCGATGCAGCGGTCGCGGGTGAGGTCGAGGCAGCATTTGCGCAGGCGGGAAAGTTCGTGCTGAGCAACGCGAAGAATTTCCGGATGGAGCCCGACGTGCCGCTCGTCATACCGGAGGTAAACGGAGATCACCTCGCGCTAATCGACTGCCAGCGCCGCAACAGGGGCTGGCCAGGCGCGATCGTGACCAACGCGAACTGTTCGGCCACCGTCGCTGCCCTTGCGCTCGCGCCGCTGCACCAGAAATATCGGATCAAGCAGCTCTTCCTGTCCACGATGCAGGCGGTATCGGGAGCGGGATATCCCGGAGTTCCTTCGCTCGACATTCTGGCGAATGTTATTCCCTACATCGCGGACGAAGAGCAGAAGCTGGAGCGTGAGATGTTGAAACTCCTCGGTCGACATGAAGAGGGTGAAGTCTTGAACGCTTCCTTCAAGGTGAGCGCGCATACGAACCGTGTTCCAGTGGAGCACGGTCACACGATCTGCATGACGATTGGTTTCGAGGACCCTCCGACTCCCGAGGAAGCAACGCGCACGCTGCGAGAATGGACCGGCTTCGCGCCGACGCGCGGCCTGCCGACCCGGCCGGAGCACCCACTCGTGGTATCGGACGCGGCCGACCGACCACAGCCAAAGCGGGATGTCCAGGCGGGCAACGGAATGACGGTGACCGTCGGGCGAGTGCGGCGTGATGCAGTGCTGGACCTCCGCCTTGTAGCACTCGGCCACAACACGGTTCGCGGCGCCGCGGGCGGATCGGTATTGAATGCGGAGCTGCTGGCCACGAACGGCGCGCTCGACAGCGCGTGATTGTCTTAAAGTTTGGGGGCACTTCGGTTGGAGACGCGGAGGCGATCGAACGGACCGCCGCGATCGTAAAGGGTCGTCTTCCGAGGCAGCCGGCGGTGGTCGTTTCGGCGCTCGGCGGAGCGACCAACCAACTGCTCGCGATTGGTGAGCAATCGGCGAAGGGACATCTGATCGGCGCGCTTCGCGGTGTAGAGACGCTTCGCGACCGTCACTTTCAGGAGTGCGAAAAGCTTCTCGGAACTTCGGCGGAAGCATCGGAAGTCGCGGCGGAGATGAGTGCCAGCTTCGATGAGCTGGCGAGCCTCGCCGAGGCGTTGTCGATCCTCGGTCATGCGACGCCGCGGAGCTTTGACGCGATTGCTGCATTCGGGGAGCAGCTCTCTTCACAGCTCGTCGCATCGTTCTTCAAGCTGCGAGAGATTCCCGCGGAGCATGTCGACGCGCGGGACGTGTTCATTACCGACGATGACTTCATGTCAGCCGAGCCACAGACCGATGCCATCGCGGAAAACGCGCGCGAGATCGTCCAGCCGCTCATCGCGGAGGGAAAAATTCCGGTCATGGGCGGATTCATCGGCCGTACAGCGTCCGGAATAACGACGACGCTCGGTCGTGGCGGCTCCGATTACAGTGCGTCGCTTCTTGGGGCGGCCCTCCACGCCGAGGCGATAGAGATCTGGACGGACGTCGACGGTATGCTCACGGCCGATCCGCGGGTCGTCAAAGGCTCGCAGCTAATCGAACAGATCCGGTTCGACGAGGCCTCGGAGCTCGCCTCTTTTGGCGCGAAGGTCCTGCACCCGAACACCATTGCACCCGCGGTGCGCCTCGGCATCCCGGTTTTCATTTACAACTCGCGGAATCCCGGCGGCAAGGGCACACGCATCACCGTTGACGCGCCTCGTCGCGCAGTCAGCGCGATTGCGGGAAAGAGCGGCATCACCGTTCTCCAGGTTGGCGCGGCGAAGATGCTCTTCGCGCGCGGTTTTCTGCGCCGGGTGTTCGAGATCTTCGAGAAAAACGGGGTGTCGGTAGATGTCGTCGCTACTTCCGAAGTTTCGATTTCGGTCACGATCGATGATCCTGCCGCACTCGAATCTCTCGTAGTGGAGCTGGCGTCGCTCGGTGACGTATCTGTCGAAAGAGATCGCGCCATTGTCTCGGTAGTCGGCGCCGCAATCAGCGAGGACAGCGCAGCTATGGGTCGCGCGATCGGCGCGCTCGACGGCATCAAGGTCCACATGATGTCGCTGAGCGCCACGGGAATAAATCTGACGATCATCGTCGACGGCGACCAACTTGCTCCCGCGATGGAGCGACTTCACAATGTTTTCTTCGGGACGGTAAAATGACTGCCCGACGCCTCGCAATCATTGGCGACGGCAAGATGGGTCACTCCATTCACGATCTCGCGGTGGCCCAGGGTTGGACGGTCACGGCATTGATCGGCGAAAAGGAGAGTGCTGGGGGGAAGGGAATCAACCAGGCCACTCTGGGCGGCGCGGAGGTCGCGGTGGAGTTTACCGAGCCGAAAGCAGCCGTCGCGAACATCGTCGCGGCTCTCCGTGCCGGAACTCCAGTGGTTGTGGGTACGACTGGTTGGTACCAGGATCTGCCGGAGGTGACCAGGATCGCAAACGAAACCGGCGCTGGAATGTTGTGGTCACCGAATTTTTCGCTCGGCGTCAACGTGTTGCTCGAGGCATCACGCTACGTGGGCACTTTGATGCGTGAGCTGCATGACTTCGACGCGCACATAGTGGAGACCCATCATTCCGCCAAGAAGGATGCGCCGTCTGGAACAGCGATCGCGCTTGGCAAAGCCGCCAGCGATGGACTCGACCGCCCAGTACCCATCACAAGCGTCAGGACGGGATATGTGCCGGGAACCCACGAGCTGATTTTTGACGCGAGATTCGAGCAGCTTTCGTTGAATCATGTCGCGAGGGACAGACTGGTATTTGCCGAAGGCGCGCTCATCGCAGCCGGCTGGCTGATCGGAAAGAAAGGAGTCTTTACGATGCGGGATGTTCTCACCCACGGTGCACCCGGAAAGCCTCGCTCTTCGCCGCGATGACTGCGTAGATTTACGGGATGAAAGTCGAGCGGCTCGCGGGGTGTGGAACCGCGCTCGTCACACCATTCACCGTGCAGGGCGAAGTCGACGAGCAGTCGCTCCGATCGTTCGTCGATTGGCAGATTGCAAGCGGCGTGCATTTCCTCGTCCCCTGCGGGTCGACTGGTGAAGCAGCGACTATGACCGTGGCCGAGCATCGCCGCGTCGTCGAGATAACGGTGGAGCAAACCGCGGGACGGGTGCCAGTTGTCGCGGGGGCGGCGTCCAACGACACGAAGAAGGCGATCGCGCTGTCGCGCGAGATGGAGTCCGCAGGCGCAACGCATCTTCTTCACGCGTCGCCGATGTACAACAAACCGCCCCAGCGCGGCATCGTCGCCCATTTTCGCGCGATCGCCGACGCTGTCGGCATTCCGATTGTCGTATACAACGTGCCTGGGCGCACCGCGAGCAACATCGAGGCGGCGACAACTTTGGAGCTTGCCGAACATGAGAACATCGTCGCGGTAAAGGAAGCGTCGGGAAACCTCGCGCAGATTGGCGAGATCATCCGCCACAGGCCGAGCCGCTTCGCGGTGCTGTCGGGCGAAGACCCGCTGACATTGCAAATCATGGCGGATGGAGGAGATGGCGTTGTTTCCGTAACGTCCAACGCCGCGCCCGCGCTCGTCGCGCAACTCACCGAACTGTGCGCCTGCGGAGATTTTGCGGCAGCGCGCGCGGTGCACCACCGTCTTTCGGAGTGGACGGTGGCAGCATTCGTTGAATCCAATCCGATTCCTGTCAAAGCTGCGCTTGCCATGATGGGAAGGGTTGCGAACGTCGTTCGCCTGCCGCTTGTTCCGCTCGCCGACAAACACGAGCCGACTGTTCGCGCCGCGCTCGCGTCTGTCGGAGCTATCACTGCGTGAGCAGTACTACCAATGACCTCGAGAGCGAGATAGAAAAGCTCTCTGCAATTGCCCCCGGGGCGCCGCTGCCCGGCGGCGCACGTTCGGTAGTCGACAAGCTCCTCGAGGCACTGGAGCGGGGACAGGTAAGAGCCGCAGAAAGAGACGCAACCGGCGACTGGCTCGCGGTCGCGTGGGTCAAGAAGGGGATTCTGCTTGGCTTTCGGGTCGGCGCCATGGTGGACATGTCGCCTCAACTTGCGCCGCACGGCGACGGATTTCATTTCTTCGACAAGGATACATACCCGCCGAGAAGGCTTTCACTATCAGATGGCGTCCGCGTGGTGCCTGGAGGATCGAGTATCAGACGCGGCGCGTATGTGGCCAGCGGAGTGGTATGCATGCCGCCGATGTACATCAACGTTGGCGCACACGTGGGCACTGGAACTATGATCGACTCCCACGCGCTGGTTGGATCGTGCGCTCAGGTTGGGAAGCGTGTTCACCTTAGTGCCGCTGCCCAGCTCGGTGGCGTGCTCGAACCTGTAAACGCTTCTCCAGTAGTGGTAGAGGACGATGTGATTGTTGGCGGGAACTGTGGTATCTACGAGGGCACTGTAGTGCGAAAGGGCGCGGTCATCGGCGCCGGCGTAGTGTTGACGCGTGGAACTCCGGTGTACGATCTCGTGCGCGAGACCGTACACCGCGCGGCATCCGGGCGTCCGCTCGTCGTTCCGGAGAACGCGGTCGTAGTACCGGGTGCGCGCGGAGTGAACAGCGATTGGGCACGCGCGCAGGGAATCGCGCTTCAAACTCCGGTGATTGTGAAATACCGCGACGAAAAGACGGACGCCGCCACGGCGCTGGAATCTTGGCTGCGCTGAATGTTGCAGGCACCGTCCGCGTGCCTGGCGACAAATCGATCTCGCACCGCGCGCTCATTCTTGGTGCGCTGGCCGATGGCCTCTCGCGCGTGCGCGGAATTCTTGATGCTGAGGACGTCCGCTCAACCGCCGGCGTACTTCGAGCGCTTGGCGCTGAAATTCCCGAGCTGTCGTCAAACATGAGCGTCACTGGTCATGGCTTGCGAGGGCTTCGCACGCCGAAGGCCGCGCTCGATTGCGGAAACAGTGGCACCACCACGCGTCTGATGGCGGGAGTCGTCGCGGCGCATCCATTCTCGGCGCGGTTCACAGGGGATCCGAGTCTCAGCAAACGTCCGATGAAGCGCGTTGCCGAGCCGCTCAGTTACATGGGGGCACGTTTCCAGTTCGAGCGCGGCGATGGATTGCCGATGACGATCACTGGCTCGGATCTTCGGAGCGTGGATTGGGATACCCGCTCGGCGAGCGCGCAGGTGAAGAGCGCGATTCTTCTCGCGGGGCTCGTTTCACAGGTCGAGGTGCGGGTCACCGAGAGGAGTCCCTCGCGTGACCACACCGAGCGGATGCTCCGCTCGATGGGAGTGGATGTCGAGAACGACGGCAATCAGGTATGTCTACGGCCGGCGTCGCACCTGACGCCGGTGGATGTGGACGTGCCTGCGGACCCGTCGTCCGCCGCGTTCTTTGTTGCGCTTGCTGTGCTCGCGAACAAAGGTGAGCTCGAGCTCGAGGATGTCTGTCTCAACCCGACGCGCACTGGCTTTCTCAGAGCAATGGAGCAAATGGGCGCGAATATAAGCGTCCGCGATCGCTCGACGTCCGGTGGCGAGGAGATCGGCACTTTGGTAGCGCGACCTTCTGCTTTGAAAAATCTGCAAATTTCAGAGAGGGATGTGCCCTCGCTCATCGACGAGCTCCCGTTGCTCGCATGTGTTGCCGCGGGAGCTGGCGTCGAGCTGGAGATTACCGGTGCCGCCGAGTTGCGCGTAAAAGAGAGCGATCGAATAAGCACAGTCGTACAAAATCTTCGCTCCGTCGGAGCCAGCGCTGAGGAACTGCCGGACGGGCTTCGCGTGCGGCGCGTCGCGCGCGCTCTCTCGGGAACCATCGATCCAAGAGCCGATCACCGGATCGCGATGGCTTTTGGAATTCTCTCGGCCGCAACCGGTAATCAAATCACGGTGCTAAACCCAGAGTGTGTCGCCGTATCATATCCGAGCTTCTGGAAAGACCTGCGTCGTGTAGTTGCATGACCCGTCGCACGACCGTGATTGCGATCGACGGCCCTGCTGCGTCCGGCAAATCGTCTACAGCGCAGATGGTGGCCGAGAGATTGGGTTTTCTTCACATCGATTCAGGCTCGCTATATCGCGCAGCCACAGCGGCAATATTGCGGAGCGATCACGATCCTTCCGCGTGGACCGAGGAATCGGTGCTCGCGGCGGCAGCGCCGGTCGAGCTGCGGACGGCGCGCACTTCCTGTTATCCAACGCTGGCGGGAAAAGCGATCGAGGACGAGATTCGCGGTCACGACGTGACCCGGAACGTGTCACGGGTGGCGCAGATGCCGCGGATACGGGAGTGGGTCAACGCCAAAGTTCGTGCGGCGGCGGAATCCGCAAACGTCGTCGTCGATGGCCGAGACATGGGGACGGTGGTTTTTCCTGACGCGGATCTCAAGATCTTTCTCATCGCGGACTCCAGGGAGAGAGCGGCGCGGCGTCTTCGCCAGCGAGGAACTCCAACGTCGGAACAATTACTCGATGACGAAACTATACGTATCAGGGAACGTGATGAACGGGATGCGAAGCAGACCGTTCCCGCGCCGGATGCCATAACGATCGATACGACTGCTCTCTCGCAGAGTGAGCAGGTCGACCAGATCGTAGCCCTTTCGAAAGATCGCGTCTAAACCGAAGTTTGGTGCGCTCTTTGAGGGTTTTCTCCTGAGAAGTACACGAGGCTTTGCTATGCGCCGTTTTACTGATCGTCTGGGTCTTGATTGGGCCGCCTTCGAGGCCGTCCCTCCCCGCGGTATTGCCGACCGCAGGAAAAAGCCGGCGAGCATCACTGTTGCTTTCAAAGCAGAGGACGGCAGAGAATTCTCAATGGAGGTCCCGGTTGGCGCGCTCGAAGGCCTCACTGATGAGGAGTTGATCCTCCTGATTACGAAAGGGCTCAAGTAAGGCGATACGGGGCAGTGTTCAGTTGACCACGAAGGCGTGGCTGCCTATACTTAAAGGCTTGATGCGAACGCACTCAACCCTTTAACCAGCAACATGATAGATTCGCCCAACGGTACCACCACCACACAAACCGGCACGACGCTGACCGCGCGCGAAAAGCGCGACCTGCAAAAGGCGCAACTGCGTCCGCTTGCCAACCTGCGGCCCGAGCTCTACGACGAGGACGATTACTCGCAGGACGAGCTCGAGACAATGATGGAGATGTACAACGGGACGATGGCTTCGATCGAAGAAGGCGAGATCGTCAAATCCCGTGTGCTCGATATCCGCGACAACATGGTCGTTCTCGACATCGGCTTTAAGTCCGAAGGAACGATCCCGCTCGAAGAATTCAAGGATCTCCCCGATCTGAAGCCGGGTGACGAAGTCGAAGTTCTGCTCGAGCACCTCGAGGACCAGGAAGGTTCTGTCGTGCTCTCGAAGAAGAAAGCCGACTTCATGCGCGTGTGGGAGCGCATTCGCGTTGCCTACGAGAACGATGAACCTGTGCGCGGCACTCTGATCAAGAAGATCAAAGGCGGCGTCGTCGTTGACCTTATGGGAGTCGACGCGTTCCTCCCTGGATCTCAGATCGCGCTCCGTCGCGTTCCAAACGTCGACGAGCTCCTCGGTCAGACCTTCGACTTCAAGATCATCAAGCTCAATAAGCGCCGCCGCAACATCGTTGTCTCGCGTCGCGTCATCCTCGAGCAGGAGAGAGCGGGCAAGCGCGAGAAGCTGATGAAGGAGCTGCAGAAGGATCAGGTGCGCAAAGGTGTCGTCAAGAACATCACCGACTTCGGCGCATTCATCGATCTCGGCGGCGTCGACGGACTGCTCCACATCACCGACATGTCGTACGGCCGCATTCAGCATCCCTCCGAGATGGTGCACATCGGCCAGGAGCTGGAAGTCAAAGTCCTCGACATCGATTGGGATCGCGAGCGCATCTCGCTCGGACTCAAGCAGCTTCAGAGTTATCCGTGGAAGGACGTGGCCGAGAAGTATCCGGTCGGCACGCGCGTGTCGGGGAAAGTTGTCTCGATCACCAACTACGGCGCATTCATCGAGCTCGAGCCGGGCATCGAAGGTCTCGTCCACATCAGCGAGATGAGCTGGACGCGCAACGTCCGTCACCCGTCGAAGCTCGTTTCGATCGGTGAAGCGATTGAAGCAGTCGTGCTCAAGGTCGATCCGAACGAAGAAAAGATCTCGCTCGGCATGAAGCAGACTGAGCAGGACCCGTGGATGATGCTGCCGGAGAAGTATCCGGTGGGCACGCGTCTCAATGGCAAGGTTCGGAATCTCACGAGCTTTGGTGCCTTCGTCGAGATAGAGCCGGGCATCGATGGGCTGATCCACATCTCCGACATGTCGTGGACCAAGCGCGTCCAGCATCCTTCGGAGGTAGTCAAAAAGGGCGACAGCGTTGACGTTGTGATCCTGAATGTGGATGCCGAGAACAAGCGCATCTCGCTGGGTCTCAAGCAGGCGACTGAGGATCCATGGCTCCGCATCGGCGAGACCTATCCGGTCGGCACCGAGCTGCGCGGCAAGGTTGTCCGCTTGATGGACAAGGGCGTCGTCGTCGATATTGGCAACGACATCGAAGGCTTCGTTCCGGTGAGCCAGCTCAACTTCGGCCAGCCCGTGAACAGCCCGGCGGATATCGTCTATGAGGGAATGAATCTCGATCTCCGAGTTCTCGAGGTCGACCCGATTCATCGCCGCATCGTTCTGGCGGTGACCGGAATTCCCGAGGAGCAGCCGCCGCGTCCGGAAACGCCGTCAAAAGTCATTCCGATGGAGACCGACGATTACAACCTGTCCGATCCGATTCCAGCGCCGCCGGAATCGTACGTAGAAGAGCCCGCCTGACGCCACGGGAAGCACCAAATACAAAAGCTCACTCCACTGGAGTGAGCTTTTGTATTTGGTGCACTGGTGATGTCCGATTCCGGGATCGGTGGTCGCAATTACGGGCGTCTCCGACTCCTGATCTAGGTCCTGCGGCCCGTCACTCGGTCCCAGCCGTCGCGGACCGCATCCTTGATATCCTGCCAGGTGCTCTTCGCGTCGGCACGATACGAGGACCATCCCCTTTCCAGCTCTGGTTCCACCGCATTCCAATCCTTGCCACGGTAGCGCGCCGCTGATTCAGCGCCATAGCGATAGGCATTACGGTAGTAGTCGTAGTTCCGATCGGCGCGGACGTACGGACGCGTGGTGTAGTTGGTGCGCCAGTACTCCTCCTCGGCGGGCCAGTCGATCTCGTGCATGCTGCCGGTTGTGCCGAAGTTGATGTCCGGCTTGTCCTGCGCCATGTCTGCTACGGTGCCCTTCGTGAAGTCTGCCATAGATCCTCCTGGTTGCGTTTGAGATCATCATCGAACGAGTCGCGACGTGGCTTGTTACGTGTACGGTCGTTGCCCTGTGGACCGGTAGGCGACGCAGCGGTTCCGCGAGCGGTGTTCCCGACGTTTTCTCTCGCGTCACCACGTGCTTCAGACTTCGAATCGGGATGAGTACCCGAACGGTCAGCACCCGAGAGTGGATTGCGCTCATCGTCATTGTCGCGGTACCGGGAGCGGTCCTCCCGATCCGCCGGTCTCTTGTGTTGATCCTTGTCCCGAGCCATCGCTTCTCCAAAATCGGTTCTCTTTATTGGTGGCAGTGGTCATGCCAAAGCGGTTCGATACGTCCGGCATAGCGGAATCGTCCTCCTTTTGCCGGACTCCGTCATTTCCACCCCAGCAGTTCAACCCAACGATCATGATCAGCACCGGATCTCCAAACGAGGCGCTACTGGTCCTCGATGCCGACCTCAACGTCCGCGCGGCGAACAAAGCTTTCTATAGAATGTTTCGCCTGGCGCCCGAGGAGTCGGTGGGACACAAGGTCTACGAGCTCGGCGGCAGAAACTGGGATAAGAAGCTGAGGTCGATGCTGGAATCCGTGCGACTGGGCGAAGTTCAGGCTGACCATTTCGAGCTGATTCATGATGCACAGCAGGGCGGCCAAGCCGTTCTCTGGCTGAGCGCCAGGATGGTCCCCGCGGCCGACCCCAGCGACCAAACCATTCTGTTGGCGATCGAAGATCTGAGTGCCGCCAATTCGCCGGAAGAGATGCTGACAGTGAGAACCGAGGAGCTCAACGCCTTGGCGGATCTCGCTGGCAAAGTCGCCCATGAGCTGAACAATCTCCTGACCGTCATTCGGATGAACTCGGATCTGATCGAGGCGGGCTTGAAGGAGGCCAATCTTCCCGCTGGCGAGGCTCTGGACATCCGGCTGGCTGTAGAACGCGCAGAAGTCCTTACGAAAAAACTGCTGCTCACGAGTCGACGGACGCTTCCCCAACCCACAGGTCTGGACCGTGGAGTCGGTACTGTACCGCTGCCGGGTTCTCCGTTGAAGGAGTCGGATGAGGAAATCAGCGCGCGGGAGTCGCTGAATGCGGAAGCAACAGGCGTAAGAGAGCTGAAACACGGTGAGCCGACGGGACGGGAAACCATCCTTCTGGTTGATGATGAGAAGTCTCTCCGAAAGCTCGGTAAGCGAGTTCTCTCGGATGCGGGTTACAGAGTGCTCGAGGCGTCGGATGGCGCGATGGCTTTACGGGTAGCCGCCGAGGAAGTTGGCGAGATCGACCTCGTGCTGACGGACGTCGAGATGCCAACCCTCGGGGGTCGCGGCATGGTGGACGAGCTCCATGAGCTGAGCCCGGGCATCCGAGTGCTTTTCATGTCGGGCTATACCGACAATGAGATTCTCCGACGGGGACTCCGGTCTACCGAGGCGGCTTTCCTGCAGAAGCCATTTACTGCGGAGAGTCTGTGCGCGGCAGTGCGCTCGGTTCTCGCTATGCCCGCATCGAGATCGGCGTAATGAGATCGCTGAGCGCGCCAAGCGGCGAGTACCCCGCCCGTATTCTGATCGTCGATGATCAGGAGCAGAACATTCGACTGCTCACGCGAATTCTGCAGCGTGCCGGCTATGAAAACGTCGCGGCTACCACGAACCCCGAGGACACGCTCGCCATCCAGACGCAGTTCAAGCCAGACCTAGTTCTGCTCGACCTGCATATGCGTGGCAAGGACGGATTCGAGGTCCTCACCGAGCTTCTGTCTCCGGAGCGTGGCGGCGAGCATTTGCCTGTGATCATGCTGACGGCCGACGACACCGCCGATATGAAGCGCCGAGCGCTGGCGCTCGGAGCAAAGGACTTCGTCGGAAAGCCCTTTGATTCGGCAGAGGTGCTGCTGCGCATCAAGAACCTGCTCGAGATGAAATTTCTGCATCAGAGTTTGCAGGGTCAGAATTTCGAGCTGGAAAGAAAAGTCGCGGAACGCACGAAGGAGCTCGAAGAATCGCAACTCGAGGTACTGGAGCGTCTCGCGGCCGCCGTCGAATTTCGTGACGACGACACGGGTGAGCACACCAAGAGAGTGGGCATGGTCTCGGCGATGCTCGCGGATGCTCTGGGCCTTCACCCCGAGACAGTGCAGCTCATTGGGCGCGGCGCCCCGCTTCATGATATCGGCAAAGTCGGAATCCCGGATAACATCCTGCTGAAGGCGGGAGCGCTGACGACGGAAGAATTCGAGATCATGAAGGCGCACACCGTGATCGGCGCGCGAATGCTCGCGAACGGTCGTTCCGAGCTAGTTCGGCTATCGCAGCGAATCGCTCTGAGCCACCACGAATGGTGGGACGGCTCCGGTTATCCGCACCGCACCTCGGGGCAGCGGATTCCGTTGGAGGCGCGAATCGTCGCCGTGGCCGATTTCCTGGACGCTCTCACGCACGATCGCCCGTATCGTCTGGCGTGGTCCATCGACGAGACGCTGACCGAGATCAAGCGAAGAAGCGGGAGTCACTTCGACCCGGCGGTCGCCGATGCGCTGATCGTTATCGATTGGCGCAAGCACTCGTCGCTCGTGGCGTAGGCGCACAGTAGCGGCGGGTTTTTTGCTTTAACGCTTCTCCAGTCGCGGTAACTACCTGGAGGAGAACAATGCGCTGGACCCCTGGCGGACGCAGCC
>CADDZN010000032.1 GCA_902812375.1 bacterium
TCCGGGCAAGAGGATAGACGTCTGGGCGCAGATGATCACCTTCACCGAAATCGCGGCGCTCATTGGCGCGGTGGAGTTGATCACGACGATCTTCAAGCAGCGTGCTCCGGGGATGTCGCTCAACCGGATGCCTCTGTTCGTCTGGGCGGAGCTGATCATGGCGTTCATGGTCATCTTCGCGCTGCCGGCGATCGTCGTCTCGAGCTCGATGCTGGCGACCGACAGGCTCATCGACACCCACTTCTTCAATCCAGCCGAGGGGGGTGACGCGCTGCTCTGGCAGCACCTGTTCTGGTTCTTCGGGCATCCCGAGGTCTACATCATTTTCATCCCAGCGCTCGGAATGGTGTCGTCGGTAGTTGAAACCTTTACCCAGCGGCGGATCTTCGGCTATCCCGCGATGATTCTCTCCATGGTGAGCACGGGGTTCCTCGGCTTCAGCCTCTGGGTGCACCACATGTTCGCCACTCCGCTTCCACAGCTCGGACAGAGCTTCTTTACCGCGGCGAGCTCGGCGATCGCAATTCCGTCAGGAATTCAGATCTTCTGCTGGATCGCCACGATCTGGGCGGGTCGACCTCGATTCACGACTTCGTTCATGTTCATAATCGGATTTTTCTTTCTGTTCATCATTGGTGGATTGAGCGGCGTGATGATCGCGTCAGTCCCGTACGATCTCCAGGTTCACGACACCTTCTTTATCGTCGCGCACTTCCATTATGTCTTGCTGGGCGGCGCGGTATTCCCGCTCTGGGCCGGATTTTACCTGTGGTTCCCCAAAATCACCGGGCGCATGCTGAGTGAGCGCGCGGGGAAATGGAATTTCTGGCTTTTCTTCATCGGGATGAACGTCACTTTCTTCCCGATGCACATCCTCGGGTTGATGGGAATGCCGCGGCGGGTGTACACGTATTTGCCGGAGATGGGATGGGGCCCGCTCAACAGCCTCGTGAGTCTGGGTGCGGTCTTTATCGTTGCGAGCGTATGCGTGTTTCTTGGCAACGTCATCTACAGCCTGATGAACGGCGCGCCGGCGGGCAACAACCCGTGGAACGCGCCTACCCTGGAGTGGGCGACGACGTCGCCGCCACCGAGCTATAACCACCTCTTTATTCCGGTGGTGGAAGGGCGTGATCCGCTCTGGGACGCCCCGCCGGAGGAGATCTCGGTCGTAACTGGACTGCGCACCGATCGACACGAGGGACTCGTCACCAGTCTCATGGACGCGGTGCCGGAACATCGATACGAGTTCAAGACGCAAACGATTCTTCCCTTGCTTCTAGCCGTATTCGGCGGCGGAAGCATTGTAATCGCGATCTTCACTCCGTGGGGCGTCACGATCGGCGCGATCTTCAGCGCAATCATTCTCGCGTGCTGGTTCTGGCCGACTATCTCACCGGACCATGACACTCCCATCGATGATCATCGTCGACGGATCGACCGGCAGTCTACTCCCACACCTGGAGAAGTCGCATGAGGCGCCGCGAGGTCATCGACGTTAGCGTGCTCGGCGATCACGCGTTCAGCCATCACGCGCCGATCTGGTGGGGTAATCTCCTCATGATCTTCATCGAGGGCATGGCCTTCGCGCTCATGGCGGCGAGCTACTACTACATCCGCCGGAATTTCGACACCTGGCCTCCGCCGCGCACTCTGCTGCCGGATATCGGTCTGTCGTGGATAAATCTCGTGCTTCTGATTGTGAGCGTGGTGCCGATGTGGTACGCGGCCCGACTCGCGTTTCTGCACGAAGCGCCGGAGAGAGTTGGGAAGTGGCTGATGCTGATCGTGGGGGTTGGGATCGTTGCAATAATTCTCCGCGTGTTCGAGCTGCGTGGATTGCATACGCGTTACGACTCTAACGCCTACGGCTCGATAACGTGGTTCCTGCTCGTCACGCATCTCGCGCACCTGATAGCCGCGAGCATCGAGACATTTCTCATTGGGCTCGTGATGCTGGTCGGCCCGGTCGAGAAGAAGCATTACACCGATGCGACGGTGATGGCGGTGTACTGGTACTTCGTGGTGGGCTCGTGGGTAGTGATTTGGGCGATCGTTTTCCTGTCGGTGAGATTCATATGACCGAAAGCATCGCTCGAGACGAACGCGAGCGTGAAGAACTCGCCCGCACCCGACATTCGCTCTGGCTTTGGTTCGCAATGCTCGGTGGGCCCGTAGCGGGGATGCTAATGGTTTGGGTCAACTATCCGGCCGTGGACATGGCGTGTGTTGGCGGCAACCGGCTGGTGTTGCACGCGTGGGCGCTGCTTTTCTTCCTGATTGCCGTCGCCTCGGGCGTCGTGTCCTGGAGCTTCTACGAGCGTGTCGGTGATTTTCCGCTGACGGAAGGTGGAGTGATGCCGAGGACGCGCTTCATGGCACTCGTCGGGCTTTTTAGCAGCTCACTCGCGCTCATCGAGATCATAATGCAGTGGATCCCGATCTTCTTCATTGGGTCATGCATCGGAACCTGAAACGCGGGGCCGCCACAGTTGCGATGCTGGCGGGCTTCCCGCTGCCGGCACTCGCGCATACAGGACAGCCGCTTGCTCCTCACGATCTGTGGGCCGCGTGGAGCTTCGAGCCAGTAGTGGTCGTCGCGCTTATAATCTCGGCGTGGCTGTACACCCAGGGAGTGGCGCGCCTCTGGTCCAAGGGGGTCGGAGTTGGTATCCGGCGCCGCGAGGCCGCCGCATTCGCTGGCGGGTGGCTTGCCCTCCTCATCGCCCTTGTCTCACCACTGCATTCGCTAGGCGGCGTGCTCTTCTCGGCGCACATGGCGCAGCACGAGCTCCTGATCGCGGTGAGCGCTCCGCTCCTGGTGCTAGGGCGGCCGTTGATTCCGTTTCTCTGGGCACTCCCACAAAATTGGCGGCGCGAAGCAGGAGAGTGGTCGAAGAATGCCGGCGTCGCGCGGACCTGGCAGCTTCTCACGCTGCCCTCGGTCGCGTTCAGTCTTCACGCTATCGCACTCTGGACATGGCATCTGCCCGGTCCGTATCAGTCGACGCTCCACAGCGAGTTAATGCACACGCTCCAGCACTCGAGCTTTCTGTTCAGCGCGCTGCTGTTCTGGTGGACGATTTTCAAGGTGCGCGGATCGCATCTCGGTTATGGCAGCGCGGTGTTCTATCTCTTTGCCACGGGGATGCAAACTGGAGCGCTGGGCGCGCTGCTCACCTTTGCGCCAAGTCTCTGGTATCCCGCGTACGCGGCGACTACCGGCCCGTGGGGACTTACCCCGCTGGAAGATCAGCAGCTTGGCGGTCTGATCATGTGGATCCCGGGAAGTGTTCCATATCTCCTTGCCGGACTCGCGGTATTTGCGCGCTGGCTCGGCGAATCCGATCGGAGATCCGCTCGTCACTCAGCGACGATGGCGGCAGCGCGCATAACGGCGCTACTCGTGGTAATACTTGGGATTTCTGCGTGCGACCGCGCTTCTGGCGATGATCGGTATCAACTTGCCGCGGCAGATCCTGACCGTGGCCGCGCGGCGATAAAGCGTTACGGATGCGGCGCATGCCACGACATTCCTGGCGTCGTTGGCGCGCATGGAATGGTGGGACCGCCGCTTGGAACCGTCTCTCAGCGCGTCTACATCGCGGGTGTTCTGCCGAACGAGCCTGACAATCTGGTGAGGTGGATCGAGAACCCGCAGGGCGTCGATCCCAAAACGGCTATGCCGAACATGGGCGTGACGACGCGCGATGCGAGGGACATTGCGTCATACCTCTACACACTCAGGTAATTCATCAGGCTGAGGCGACCTCCGGAGCCAGCGTCCGCTACCGCTCCGAGATGATCTTCCTTTCCTGTTTTTTCTCCTGGTGTTCCTCAGCGACCTGCGCGTAGTTGAACAGCGCGACCATCACGACACCGCCAATCGCGTTGCCGATGAGCGCGGGTAGGACGAAGGAGCCGAGTACCTCGCCCCAGCCCGACGTTCCGGTAAACGCGCGGTAGAACACCTCGACGCTTCCGGCAATCGAGTGTCGGAAGTGAAAGGCGAATATCGGAGTCACGGTTATCCAGATGATCGCAATCTGCGCAATGGTTTCCGCGGTCGTGGCAAGCAACCAGGCCAGGAGTGCGATGAGCCAACCTCCGAAGAGTGCCTTGTAGAAGACCTCTCCAAAGCCTCCGGCCAGGGTCTGCGCAGAGACGTCCTGAAGGCTGGAGTGCAGGGAGGGCTCGATCATCGTCGTGCGTCCCAGGAGCCAGGCAAAAAGAACCGCACCGAGGAGGTTTCCGAGAATCAGCAGTCCCCACATTCTGAGCATCTGTCGCAATGTCCTTCTGTCTCGTTTGTGCAGCAGGGGGATTATTGGCTCGAGGGTATTCTCCGTGAAGAGCTCGTTTCTGCCCATTATCACGAACATGAATCCGACTGGGTAGGCAAGAGATGCGAGCGCGTGTTTGTATGGATCTGGCGCGTAATGCGAGACGAATGCGCAAGCCACAAACGTAAATCCGATCAACATCCCCGCCGCCAGAGCTGAAAAGAAAAGCGAGCTGGCGGGCCGCTCCAGCTCCTCGACCGCCGGCGCGCGGATATTCTCGTGAATCTCCAGTGCGCTCAACCGTGTTCCGGTTTCCGGCTGCCGCACGGATGTTTTGCCGGCTGGATCGGAGCTCTTTTCCTCGACCTCGACAACTTCGTCAGTCTCGAGCGTCATCGTCGTCTCTCGATGGATACGTCGGCGCGCGTTGGAAGAAATATGCCCCGGCTCATCCTGACGCCGCCTGCGTCGAATTATCGCAGTGCCTGCGACGCTCCGAGCAAGCTGACTCCAACGAACACTGAACGCTGTGATCCCGGCTCGTAGAACTTTCCGCCGGCCGCGTTGACACTAACGGACGACACGTACTTGGTACCCAGCAGATTCTGCGCACCGAGCGTGATTTCCCCGCCAGAGCGTCCGGCACCAACATGCGTGACGAACCGCGCGTTGACGATTGCATAGCCGGGCGAGCGCTCGGAGTTCGCGTCGTTCACGAACATTCCATTCGCGAAGGTTGCTTCGGTTACGAGCGCGCCCAGGAATCCATGTACGCTAGCGGTTGCCTGGAATGCGTTCGACGGAATACCTGGTATCCGGTTTCCTGCGTAGTGCGCAGTGTCTACGGTAAAATCCACGAACCGATAGTTTGCGTAGGTGTAAGCGCCGGCCAACTCGACGGATCCAAGAGTGACGCCGCTACCAAGCTCGATTCCACGGCGCCCAGTGCGTCCCGCATTCCGGAAATAGCGCCGCCCTCCGCCGCCGGGAATGTCGTACGGAATGAGCTCGTCTCTGACAGTCGTCGCGAAAAGCGACGCGGTGTACTGCACGGCGGTTCTCGTTACACCTTTCAATCCCAACTCATAGGTGGTCGAGCGTTGCGGCTTCAGCTCGCGATTGATCCCCGCCGCTCCGCTGGGCTGATTTCCCAGCTCGGTTGCCGTCGGGGTTTCAAATGCAGATGAGATGTTTGCGTACGCGCTCTGGACAGGAGACACTCTCGCGAGCAGTCCGATCATCGGACTCACCGCGTGGAGCAATCTGCGACCCGAGTCGTCGGGATTGGTAGCCGTGATCAAGCGGTCCTTCACCTGAAAGCGTACCGCGTCGGCGCGGGCCGCACCGGTGAGAATGTAGCGAGGGCCAAACTGCAGCTCATCGCGCAGGTACGAGCCATACGATGACACCAGCTCGCGCTGATTCAGCGTCACTGTGCCACGCTCGGAGGAAGGATTGGGACACGTCAATGTAGGAACGGTCGGCGCGGGAATGTTGTTGCAGTTGGTGTAATTCAATCGGAGGTCATTCTGAAACTGCGCTTCGCCGCCCAGCGTGAAACGGTGACCCATTCCAAGAATGGAGATGGGAACGGTGCCGCGAAGGTTTCCTCCAGAAATTGCGCGTCCGACGTCGACGATGGCGAAGGTCAGTGGATTCGTGAGTGATCTGGTTCCGGCATATGCCGATGCTTCTACCTCAGCACGTCCTCCGGCGTGGCGGCCAGTGATACCAATCTGCGATTGCGTCACTGCCTTGCGAGCCGCTTTGCGGATGGAGAGTGGGTCTGCTGTCCTCGGGTTGCTCTCGAATTGCGCTCGGGTGAGGGCTCCTGGATTCTCTGCTAGCGGAGTGTTCACGCCGAGCCATTCGACTGCGTAGGAATTGACGCCGCGGTCGAATGATATCCGGCCGAAGCCATTGGTCATTCTCTGCCGCGAATAGTCGCGATATCCGTCGCTCTCGGTTTTCGCAATGTTGCCCTGATAGCCGAGGCCCCCGAGAGTCCCGCTGCCCTTGCCGACGATCCTTCTCGAGCCATAAGAGCCTCCCCAATAGCGGACCTCACCTGCGACCGGGACGGGAAGAGGATCGCTCGTCCGGATATCGACGACACCGCCTCCCGCGTTTCCGTACAGTGATGACGCGCTTCCGCGCATGACCTCAACGCGTCCGACAGATTCCAGATCCAGATAGTCCACCGGCGTCTGTCCGTCGGGAAGAGTGAGCGGCAAACCATCTCGCAGCACCCGGATTCCACGAACGCCGAACGCGGACCGAGCTCCGAACCCGCGAATCGAAATACGGGGATCCTGCGAAGGGTTGTTGCGATTTGAAACGGACAGGCCTGGCACCAGCCACAACGTCTCATCGAGCGAGAGATGACGCTGACCGGGACGAGTGGAATCAGGGGTCTGAACGCTGACAGCGTAGGGGAGATCGAGACTCGACCCGCGGGTGCCGCGGCCGACTTCCACTGTCACGGTAGGTAGTTGCGCCGCAGCAGTGTCCTGTCCGCTTGCTCGTGCGCCGGACGAAGCGATCGCTCCGCATACGACGAGACGAATCACGCACCTCGAATGCATCCTTCTATATAGTGGAGCGACCTTCGCTCCTCAACACGACTAGCCTTCGTCTAGTACTTTCCGGACCGTTTGCAGGAGAGCTTCCGACGTGAACGGCTTCTGCAGAAAACTTTTCGAGGGCTCGATGAAGCCACGTCTGATGATGTCGTCATCCGTGTAGCCCGACATGTACAGCGATTTGATTCGCGGCCTGATTCCAACGAGACGCTCGACCAGGCCTCGACCACTCATGCCCGGCATCACGACGTCCGTGAGCACGAGATCGATCCGTCCTTCTTCCTTGCTCGCGATCTCCATCGCATCGCGGCCGTGCTGCGCTGGGATCACGCGATAGCCCTGTTTCTCCAGAATGCGGCAGGTGAGACCGCGCACGGCTTCTTCGTCTTCCACGAGGAGGATGGTCTCGGATGCGCGCTTGCGTTTGTCAGCCGTGCCCTTCTTTTCTGCAGCCGATCCGAACGCCGCCGCGGCGCTCACCTCCGGGAAGTAGAGCTTTAGCGTGGTGCCGATGCTGGGCTCGCTGTAAATCCACACATACCCGCCAGATTGCTTCACTATTCCGTAGACAGTCGCGAGACCGAGCCCGGTGCCTTTACCCGCTTCCTTGGTCGTGAAGAAGGGATCGAATGCGTGCTCGCACGTGTCCCGGCTCATGCCCACGCCGTTGTCGCTCACCGCGAGCATTACGTAATGGCCCGCGATCACCGGTGCATGCTCGCTCGTGTACGTCTCGTCGAGGACGACGTTGTTCGTCTCGATACTGATCCGGCCGCCCTGGGGCATCGCGTCGCGCGCGTTCACCACGAGATTGACGAGCACCTGCTCGAGTTGACCAGGATCCGCAACCACGTAACCGCGCGCGCTGCATTGCGAGATGATGGTGATGTCCTCACCAATGAGTCGCTTCAACATCGGCTCGACACTTCCCACCACGCTGTTCATGTCCAGCACTCGCGGCTGCAGAATCTGTTTCCGGCTGAACGCGAGTAGTTGGCGCGTCAGCGACGAAGCGCGTTCCGCCGCGCTTCTGATCTGCTTCACGTCATCGCTTCGCGGGTCCGTCGGATCGAATCCCTCGAGGATGATCTCCGTGTTGAGCCTGATCACGGTGAGGAGATTGTTGAAGTCGTGCGCGATTCCGCCGGCGAGACGCCCGACCGCATCCATCTTCTGCGACTGCCGGAACTGCTCCTCGAGATTTCTCCTCTCCGTGAGATCGATCGACACGCGAACGAATCCCAGCACATTTCCGGCGTTGTCGCGAACCGGCGCGGTGGTCAGCAGCGCTGGAAACGCTTTCCCCGATTTTCCCTGCACCAGAAATTCACCGGTCCAACTCTCGCCAGCCGCGGCGCGCGCTACGATCTCCGTGCCGTGCTCGCGCAGAAATGGGGATGGCGTCAGCTCCTCGATCGTCTTTCCCACCGCTTCCTCTGCCGTCCAGCCGTAGAGATTCTCGGCGAACTTGTTCCAGAAGATCACGATGCCTTCAGGATCAGTTGCGACGACGGCCTGCTGCACGGCATTGAGAAGCTGCGCCTGGAATCTTATCGCGGCTTCGGAGCGCGTTCGCTCCGTCACATCAGTGATTGCGCCGATCATTCGAACGGCTGCGCCGGTAGTGTCACGCGCGATGTGTCCCCGGTCTATCACGTTCGCGTAGGTTCCGTCTGCTCTCTGGTAGCGATACTGGTCGGTCCAATCGGTGCCGCCGTGCTCGAGGACTCCGTGTAGACCGGCCATGACGCGCTCGCGGTCGTCCGGATGCAGATGATCGTACCACCACTGAATTTCGGGGTGGATCCGATTCTGCTTATGCCCGAAGACAGTCTGCACCGCATCGTTCCACACGACCGAATTCGATTTGATGTCCCAGTCCCAGATGACACCTGTCGTTGTCCGCGCAACGAACTCGAATCTTTCGTCAGTGCTTCTGACGGCGCGTTCGGCTTTGCGCTGGTCGGTCACATCAACGACCACGGCAACCGCGGCAACCACCTTACCTTCGGCATCGACGACGGGTGATGAGCTCATTCGAATGAATCCATCCGTCCCGTCGCCGCGCTGAATACGAATTTCCTCAGCGGCCGTTGGCTGATTCGTCAGTACCGTCCGCGCCAGTGGCCACTCGAGCGAGCTGTAGGGCGTGCCATCCTCGTGGAAGCCCACCCATTCATGATAACTCTTGAGGTCAGCAGCGGGAGTGAAGGGCATTCTCAAGATGGTTGTCATCTGCGCATTCACGGAGATCAACCTGCCCGACGGCGATTCCGCCACGACGACGCCGACCGGCATTTGGTGCTGGACAGCGTGAGCAAGAGTCCGCTCGGCAACGAGTCGTAGCTGAGTATCGCGCGTTGCCCTTTCTGCTGCGCGCCGCTGAATCTCCGAAACAACTGCGTGAGCCAGTGCAGACAGAGTATCCAGCTCGCGCCGGGTCCAGACGCGTGGCACGACATCCATCGCGCACAGCGTACCGAGTATCGAGCCTTGATCGTTGGTCAGCGGAACGCCGAGGTACGCGCCAGGATGGATTTCCTGGCCTTCCACTGGCGGCTCACTTGCCCAATCGGAAATGGTGACGGGTTCACCTTTGCGCACGACGCAATGACAGAACGTCGCGCCGAGTTTGTTCCAGCCTTGGGTTGGTCCGCCTGTCTGCGGGAAAACGCTCTTGAAGAATTGGCGATCTGAATCGACGAGCGAAACAACCGCGATCGGAGCGCCGATTATCTGGGCAGCAAGGCGAGTGAGTGCGTCGAAGCGGTCTTCCGGCGGAGTCTCCAGAAGCCCGGTATTGTGCAGCGCGGCCAGTCGGGACGGGCTCGTTAAGGCGCGGCGTAACGACACTTACAGGGGATCGAGGAAGATTCGCACACTATAAAGACGAACAGGCCCCGTCCCAGCCACGCCTTCACATCCTTTGCGATTTCGTCGCGACGATGCTCCTAGTCCCAGTCCAGGCCGAAGGGATCTCCCGGCGGCGGTTTCAGGGCGGGAGTAGGTGAGGGAAGCTCCTGCCGCTCCAGCCAGCGATTGAGGTCGGCTGAGATACTAGCCCAATGCGCCCGACTCTCCTCCGGTCCGGACGCAGCGAGAGCTTTGCTGCGCGAGCGAAGCTCGTTCATCTTGAGCTCGACAATGCCGCGAACTTCGGGCGCCGCTTCCTTGTCGGCGGCGAGGAGAAGCAATCGATCTACTACCGCGCGCTGCGCCACCCGTTTCAGTGCGTCGAGCTTTCTGGAGCCGGAGGAGGGGGATGTCCAGCTCGCGGTGAGCGCGTCGATCACCTGGCCAAGCGTGAGTGGATTCGGCATCCGCGTCTCAAACTCGACTACGCGCGCTGTTCGCTCGCGTTGCAGGATGCCGTCAACGATCATCTGAGCAAGGGTGCGAGCCGCTCCCAGCTCGTCGAACGCCGGGCGCGTTCTGGTGCTGAACAATTCCACATCGTTCTGGTACGAAAACGGCCGCGGGCCGAGCAGGGTGAGCACCGTATCCGGAATGGCGAGCTCGACCGGATCGAGCGCGGCGATGAGCGCTGTGAGCGCGGCGCGCTGCGTTGACGCGTCGATGGGGTGCGTTGCCTGCGCGCCGTCGCCGCGAACCGCGTTGGCGTACTCCATTCCGCCGATGGTTTTCGTCAACGAGTTGAGAGCGAAACGGTGCATGAAATACACGGGAGCGAATCGCTCCTGCAGAAGCGCGAGTGGCTCGCCAACCCGGATGTTGCGCTCACCGAGGCGCGACATCGCAACTCTGCGCACATCCATCTCGCGCCGCAAAAATTCGGTGGCTGAGGAGGCATCGTCCCAAAGATTGGTGCGCGGGTCGGAGCTGAAGTCGGGACGCGCGTCAGCGTCGGACAGGAACAACAAACCGCGTCTGAGCCCGTCCGCCACGATTGCGCGTAGCGAATCCTGTTCCGACTCTGGTGGAAAAATGCCGTAGCCATACCGAATCGCAAAAACGTCGAAAGCGCCCGGACCAACTGCATACGCGCTCGAAACATCGATGTTGCCATTGCGGTCGAGCGTGACACGTGGCGGTGGATAATCCATCACAGACCCGCGATCATACGTGGACGCGATATAGTTGTGCGCCAGGCCCAGCGTGTGTCCAACTTCGTGCGCGCTGACTTGTCGAACGCGCGCGAGAACGAAGGCCGTGTCTGCCGCGGCCGCATCAGCGCCGAAGAGGCCAGCGTAGATGTTGTAATCCGTGCGCGCTCGATGTGAGTCGAGTCTGGCCATCGCCTTGATTATTTCGCCCGTACGCGGATCGCCGAGTGATCCGCCGACCGACCAACCGCGCTCGTTACGGTTCTCCCACTGCACGACATTGTATCGTGCGTCCATGGGATCGACGCCCTCGGGAAGATCCTCGACGCGGAAAGCACCCTTGAGTCCGGCGCGGTCGAAAGCCTCCGTCCACCAGCTCACGCCTTGCTTTGTAGCCGTGCGAATTGGTTCGGGGATGCCGCGATCGATGTAGTAGACGAGCGGATTCTTGATTGGACTGTTTGGATCAGCGGGATTGACGCGCTCCAGGCGGTGCCTCGCGATCCATCGCTGCTCGAGGGGCTGCTGGATGGGTTGGGCGTAATCCTTGAAGGTGATTCCGAAGAATCCGACACGCGGGTCCAGCACGCGTGGCCGGTATCTGGCGTCCGGCAGTGGAAGCAGCGAGATATGCTGACGCAGCGTGAACGATTTCCCGTCCGGCACTATTGAGGCAACGGTGCGGCCCGGGCGACCCTGGGTGGCAAAGGTCAGGGCGATATCGACCTCGGTGTTCTCGGGGAATGCTTTCGTGTAGGGCCGATAGATAGAGGAACGGTCGCGTGCTACTGCATAAGTGCCTTCGTTGCTCGTCGCGAGAGTGCCCGCGACGTCGTTCCAGTCGCGCATGAAAAAGTCGGTTGCATCCACCACCGTGCGGCCATCCTCCCTCGCAATGATCGGGAGTGCCGCCGCGGTACTCGGCGGAAAAGCTTCGAGTACGGTTCTGATGTGAGCGGGATTGTTCGTCGCCGAGCTGCGGTAGTTCCAGTTCTCGAACACGACGAGCACTTTGTCGCCGCTTCTATCGAAGCGCGCGACGTAGGAGTCACCGCCGGCTCCGCGATCGAGGCCGATCGGATTGGAGCCGAGCCCGGTCGCGAGGCTGACGAACATGAGCGCTCGCGCGGAGTCCGTTGGCAGCTCTATATAGATCTTTGCCTGGGCCTCATCGAGGTAAAGCGGAATGAAGCCATCGCGCTTCTCCATGCCTGCCGTTCTGGCCGCGATCGTCGCGCGACTGTGCGTCTCGGGTGCCGGCGCGGGCGCGGCTGGGACGTGTGCTGAGGGCGCAGCGCAGGCGATCGCACCGACGAGCGCGGCGAAGCGCAGAGATTTCAGTGTTCGGGACATTGGGCGTAGTCTGTGGAGAAGCGATTATCCCACCACGTGCACGCCTCGCGCAAGGCCAGGTTAATCGCGGTATCGTACGAGGACGGGACCCGCGATTCTGCTACGAGGCGATCGCTTTGACTCCATCCATTGGCGTGAGTCGCGTCCACGCTACGGGAAGTACCAGAGTAAACGTAGAGCCCTTTCCCACCTCGCTCTTGACCAGCAGATCGGCTCCCATTCCGCGCGCGAGACCGCGGCTGATCGCGAGGCCTAATCCGGTGCCGTCGGTGGTGCGGGTCAACCCGCGATCGAGCTGTACGAATGGCTCGAACACCGCCTCGAGCTTGTCGGACGGAATGCCGGGTCCGGTATCGGACACGCTAATGGAGGCAGTTTGGCCCGACGCGCGGCATGACACGATAATTTTTCCGCCGGCGGGCGTGAACTTGACGGCATTGGAGATCAGGTTGATCAGGATCTGTCGCAGCTTGTCGGGGTCAGTGCGGGTGAAGACGTTGGTTCGCGGCACATCGCAGTGGTACTCGACGGATTTCGCGCGGGCGAGTGAGCTCATGAGCGCTTCGAGGTCGGCAACGACTCCACGCAACGGGACATCTATCATGTCGAAGGTGACTTCGGTCGCCTCGAGCTTGGTGAAGTTGAGAATGTCGTTGATGATACCGAGCAAATGCTGCTGGCTGCGCTTGATGCGCTGAAGATCGGCTTTCTGGGCATCGCTCAGAGGACCTCGCATCTCCATCTCGAGAAGCTCAACGTAGCCGCCAATGGAATTGAGTGGAGTCCGGAGCTCGTGACTCATTACCGCGAGAAACTCTGCCTTCGAGCGGTTGGCGGCATCGGCTGACCGCCAAGCATTCCGCGCTTCGCTGGCGACAGTCCGGAGCTCCTCGTTGGTCAGCGCGAGTTCGTGGGCGAGCTCTCGCGCCTCGTTGGTCTGAAGCTCGAGCTCTCGCGCCTGGCGCTGGAGGAGATAGTTGGCCTCCTCGAGATCGGCGAGGCGCGCATCGGCAAGCTGGCGCTTGCGCGAGGAGAGCAGGCCGCGAAACAGCGCGTTGATCTTTGCGAAAGGAATTGGCATTTAGTAACCCGCGATCCGGGTCTTTATAGAGACGAACCGTAGTGCTGTGGGGAGACACAACAGGGCGCTGGGCGGACCACAGGTCGCGGAAAAGCCGGCTAACGCATGTTTGTGACATTTATGTGGGCGCTCGGGATCGACTAGCGCCCGACCCTGCCTTGCACGGATTCCAGACATTCCCTCACTCCCCCGGTATACGCCTTCAGTTCGGAGCACTCTCCAAGCCCCGAGGGGTTACAGATTTTGTAACATTGCCGATTGACAGCAGGGGCAGTTGTTACGATACTTGTAACATGCACGTCCTGTCCTATTCTACGCTGAGGGAGTTCGCCGCTGAGCACAAGGACGCGAAGGAACCGCTTGACGCGTGGTATCACCTGGTGAGGCGTGCGGACTATGAGACACCAGCCGATGTGAAGGCGGATTTCGGCAACGCGAGTTTTCTGAGCCGCAACCGAGTCGTTTTCAACATCAGTGGAAACAAGTATCGGTTGGTCGTGAAGATGGAATACCGCCGGGGAGAGGTCTACATCAGGCACGTCGTAACGCACAAGATCTACGACGAGCTTACGGACAGAAGCGCGCTGTAGAAAGGTCCTTAGAGTTTCACGTCGAGGAGGAATTATGTCGGGCACTGCAACTGTCGAGCGGAAAGCGATTACTCGCCCAATCCGCAACAAGTCGGAATTCAATCAGATCCGCGAAGAGTGGATCGCGCTTATGGACGCGCCTCGAGGCACGCCTGAGCGCGATCGCTTCGAGCTACTCACGATTCTGATCGGCGCCTATGAAATGGAGCATGTCCAAGAGCCTGATTTCCCGACTCCCCAGGCAGCCGTCAAATTCATGGCGGAGCAAAAGGGATTATCTCAGGGAGAGCTAGCGGAGCTGCTAGGCGGACGAAGCCGACTTTCCGAGTTCATGACCGCGGGACACGAACTGTCCAAATCACAGATCAAAACGCTGCGCGACAACCTTGGGATTCCAGCGGATCTGCTGATCGGATAAGCGCTAGAAGAAATTGAGCACGATCCGAGGCTAGAGCGCCTCAAGGCTGTATTCGTAGGTTGTCTAACCCCATCGGCCGTGTGAACTTTCAAGCAAGTTAGACCCGGTAGCTCAGTTGGTAGAGCAACGGACTTTTAATCCGTAGGTCGTGGGTTCGAAACCCACCCGGGTCATTCACTCTCACAAGCAAGGAGACGAAGCTGTCGAAAGGCACGATAGGTATTCTGACCGGCGGAGGAGACGTCCCCGGACTGAATCCCGCAATCAGAGCAATCACCATTCGCGCGCTGCGCGATGGGTATAGAGTCGTTGGAATTCGGCGCGGCTGGGGTGGACTCGTCGACTACATCCCGGACGACAACGCCGACAACAGCGAGAATGTGCAGCTTCTCGACGAAGCGACCGTCAATCGGGCTGGACGCACCGGCGGAACCTTCCTCCATACATCGCGGGTGAGACCCAGTACGCTGCCGCGCGGGCGCGTGCCACCCCATATGACAGGATACGACCAGCCGGTTAACGATACCACCAAGAGTGTGCTTCGGAACCTCGAGCACATCGGCATCGATGTTCTCATTCCGATTGGCGGCGACGACACCTTGAGTTACGGCAAGCGATTGCACGACGAAGGTATGCACGTCGTTGCCATCCCGAAGACGATGGACAACGACGTTTACGGCACGGATTACTGCATCGGCTTCAGCACGTGCGTGACGCGCACTATCGAGCTCACGCACCGCCTCCGCACATCGGCCGGCTCGCACGAGCGATTTCTCGTGATCGAGGTATTCGGGCGATACGCTGGCTTCACGGCGCTCTTGCCGACGATGGCCGGCGCCGCCGATCGGTGCGTGATTCCGGAATACCCCGTCGACGTCGAACGTCTGACGGAGCTCCTCACCGAGGATCGGAACCGCAATCCCAGTCGCTACGCCGTGGTGCTCGTGTCGGAAGGGTCACGTCTCACGTCCCAGGAGGGAATGAGCTTCGAGGGCACGGAGGCCGACATGTTCGGGCACCGCAAGCTCGGTGGAATCGGCGACCGCGTTGGCACCGCGCTCAAGGAGCTGTCTCCCAAATACAACAATGGCCGGCGCATCGATGTCGTGAACCAGCGCCTGGGCTATCTCGTGCGCTCTGGCGATCCCGACGCGCTCGACTCGATCGTCCCCATGGCGTTCGGCAATCTCGCGCTCGACTTAGTCGTCAAGAAGGAATACGGGCGGCTGGTGAGCATCCACAAAGGATTTTACGACAGCGTCCCGCTCAGCAGCGTGACGTCCGACAAAAAAATCGTCGACGTCTCGAGATACTACAACACTGATCGGTTGCGGCCGATCTACGAGTTCGATGGCGCGCCGCTGTTCATTATGACGAGTGACTAAACTGTCGTCGGCGCCTTCGCTGCCGTAGCGCCGTTGGTCGCGACCGTCGCGCCGCTAGCCGGCATAGTGGAGATCTGAATTCCACGTTCGGCTTTGCGCATCATCTCGACGAATGCGGTCGCGGCCGCTGGCTCGAATTCGGTTCCCGCTCTTTCTTCGATGTAGCCAAGCACACGCTGCGATTCCCACGCCTCGCGATACGGCCGACGAGTGCGCAGTGCGTCGAAGACGTCGCACACATGTACCAGCTTGCTCGCTTTATGGCAGTCGCGCCGGTAATGATGCTGCGGGTACCCTTGCCCATTGATCATGATGTGGTGCTCATGCGCCACGGCCGCCGCGAGGTCGAGTTTGCGGCCGCTTTCGATGATAAGCCTGGCACCAGCTACAGGATGCTGCTGCATCACCTGCCTCTCTTCATCGGTGAGCTTCCCGGGCTTGTTCAGGATCTCGATCGGAACGTTCACCTTGCCGAGGTCGTGCAGCAGGCCCGCAATCCCAAACGTGCGGACGTCCTGGGTACCCAGCCCGATGTGTTCGGCGAGCGCCATCGTCAGCACCGATACGTTCAGCGAATGAG
>CADDZN010000033.1 GCA_902812375.1 bacterium
GGCACCGCCGACTCGATCTCAAAATCTTCGGTCACGGGATTAGCGAGGAGCTTCCTGCACATCTCGGCCGCCGACTCTTCCGCGGCTATCGCGTCGCGCGCCTCAGCCTCGATCACGATATAGCGACCTACATGGACTGCCTTCACGCCCTTGAAGCCGAGGGTCTGCAGCGCGTCGCTCACAGCTTTTCCCTGGGGATCGAGCAAGCCCTTTCGCGGCGTGATCTGGACGGCGATGCGGAACCTGGACATCAGGTGACTCCTCCCGTCGGTCCGGGTGGGGTGGTGTTGCCCGGTCCTCCGCGCGGCAGATCGCCGGGTCCCGGTGGGCGTCTCCGCCTTCTCCGGCGATGCGGCCGCTGTCTGACGGCTTCGGTACCGCTCAAACTGCTCGTGGCGGGCAACAGCATTGGCTCATCGTCGTCGGAAATCACTGGAGAGTCGCCGATAGGATGCTTGTCGAGCAGTCCAAATATGACGGTCTTCGCGAGGCCATAGAGAACGTACAATACCAGAGCGGGGAAATAGAATTCCGTGCGCAGAAAGAGAACCCCGACGAGCGTTGCAAAGACCACGAGAGTGCCGAGTATCTCGCTCACTTTGCGGAACCCGAGGGTAGGGACCGCCGGGTAGGACACATTGCTGATCATGAGGAACGCGAGCACCAGCATCAGCGCGCGTAACCCAAAGGGCCAATTGAGATCCCCGATCACGGTCTGGTTATACAGCGAGGTTTGACTGAACCAGAAATATGTTGCGAGCGTCATTCCCGCCGCGGGGCTTGGAAGCCCATGAAAATATTTTTTCGCGCGACCCGCCTGCTCGACATTGAATCGCGCCAGCCGGATCACGGCGCAGGCAGCGAAAAGAAAAGCAAAAATCCAGTCCCAGCCGTTTCGGTTGAGGACGGCAAAGTACATGATGAGGCCGGGCGCCAGGCCAAACGAAATCGCATCGACGAGGGAATCGAGCTCGGAGCCGAAGCGCGAGCCGGTACCCGTAGCGCGGGCGATTCGACCGTCAAGCGCATCTGCGATTCCGGCGGCTACCACACACCGCGCGGCGGTGTCGAACTCGCTCCGCGACGCGGCGACGATTGCAAACACCCCGAAAAACAGACTCGCGAGAGTCGCGCCGTTCGGCAGAATGACCACCGCGCGTCGCGGCCTGTCGATGCTCCGAGCGGGTCGCGGCCGATGCAGGTGATCTGGAGTCACTGTCAATGGGGTAGTTCTCCAAGCACCGTGACTCCAGCCGTGGTCACATCCCCGAGCTTGGCGCGAATCGCGGAACCTACAGGGAGGAATACGTCGACTCTGGAGCCAAATCGGATAATGCCCATACGGTCGCCCTGTTTGACATGTTCGCCAACCTTGCTGTACGTCACGATGCGTCGCGCGATGAGCCCCGCGATCTGGCGCACCAGCACGCGCTGGACATCCCCGACGCGAGTCGTACGATCCGAGTCTGCCGGTGTCGTCTCCAGCCCCACCGACATCTGCTCATTCTCCAGACTCGACTTCTCGGCCGATGCGTTGAAAAATTTTCCTTTGTTGTAGTGCACGTAGGCGACGGTGCCATTCACTGGATAACGGTTCACGTGGACGTTGAAGACGTTCATGAAAATCGAGAGACGCATCGCCCTGCCTTTGATGAAACTCGGCTCGTCGACTTCGGTGATCATGATCAGCTTGCCGTCGGCTGGAGAGACCACGAGGGACGGTCCTCGCGCGCCGACGCGCTCGGGATCGCGAAAGAAATACGCGACCCATAGCGCCAGGAGCAGCAGGACAAACGCGGCAAGCCATAGACCCCATGATCTTCGCGCGACCGCGAGCCCGAACGCGGCCGCCGCAATTGCGGTGGCAATCGCTATGAAGAGGAGTCCTTCGCGCGCGAAGTTCAACTGGATCCGTCAGAGTGCAGGGCTTGCCCGGTGATGCGGCGATAGATATCGAGGTAGCGCTCGCTCGTCGCGTCGATCACTTCTTTCGGCAGGCTCGGCGGTGGATAGTTTCCGTCCCATCTGCCCGCGCGCCTCTCGCCTTCCAGGTAATCGCGGAGCGGCTGCTTGTCGAAGCTCGGTTGGGCGTGCCCTGGCTCATATTGGTCAGCGGGCCAAAAGCGTGAGCTGTCGGGGGTGAGCACCTCATCCACTAATATAACCTTCTGGCCGGCTCCGTCACTCGCGACTCGACCAAACTCGAATTTGGTATCGGCGATGATAATCCCACGTTCGGCGGCAATCGCTCGACCAGCCAGGTAGATCTCGCGTGACAAACGCTCGAGCTCGCGCGCCCATCTTTCGCCAATCAACTCTTTCATGCGCGAGATCGTGATGTTCTCGTCGTGGCCTTCCTCGGCTTTCGTCGCCGGGCTGAAGAGCGGCGGATCAAGGCGGTCGGATTCACGTAGACCGGAGGGGAGTTTTTCGCCGGCCAGCGTTCCGCTCTTCCGGTACTCCTTCCACGCCGAGCCGGAGAGATAGCCGCGGACAACACACTCGATTGGGAAAACGGTCGAGCGCCGGCACAACATCGCTCTACCAGCGAGCTCACGCTCGTGACCTCGCAACGCGGGCACGGCGCGCACGATCTCGGCGGTATCCGCGGACAGCATGTGGTGGTGGATCAATCCCTCGAGCTGCCGTAGCCACCACGCCGTGATCTGAGTGAGTACCTCGCCCTTATGCGGAATCGTCTCGGCCATTACGACATCGAAAGCGCTAACACGATCAGTCGCCACGATCAGTAGCCGATCGTCGTCGACTTTGTAGACATCGCGAACCTTTCCCCGGCGGAATGAGGTGAGCGGCAGCGCGCTCGCTTCCATCAGCATCAGACGCGCAGCTCCTCGGCGCGCTCTGACTTGGCTGTCTCGCCCGCGAAAAGAGGAGTGATTACCTCGCGCAGGAAATCGTCGACCTGCTCCGGGGCACGCCCGACAAATCGCTTTGGATCGATCGCTCCCTCGAGATCCCGCACGTTCACTGGAAAGGAATCGTCTGCACTGAGACGCTCGAGGAGGTCGTTTCCATCGGCTCCAGTCTTCAGCGCGCTCGCGGCGGCAATGCTGTGCCTTCTGATAGTCTCGTGCGCGACCTGCCGATCGCCGCCAGCTCGCACGGCCCGCAGGATCAGCTCCTCCGTCGCCATGAAGGGAAGCTCGGCCGCCACTCGCCGATTGATTACAGCGGGATGCACCTCGAGGCCCGAAGCAATGTTCGCCATGAGGATCAGTATCGCATCGGTGGCCAGAAACATCTCGGGGATCACGAGTCGACGGTTTGCGCTGTCGTCAAGAGTTCTCTCGAAGTACTGCGCCGAGTGTGTTTGGTTTGCGTTGGGCTCCAACGACCCGACAAATCGGGCGAGCGATGCGATTCTCTCCGAGCGCATCGGATTCCTTTTGTATGCCATTGCAGAAGATCCAACCTGTTCGTTCTCGAATGGCTCTTCGATTTCGCCAAAAGATTGAAGCATCCGGATGTCGCCGCTGAACTTGGCGGCGCTTGCGGCAATCCCCGCAACAACGGAAAGAACGAAGGCGTCGAGCTTCCGCGTGTAGGTCTGGCCGGTGACGGCGAGCGGAGCGGCGAACGCCATTTTCTCGGTAACGAGCCGGTCCAATCGGCGCACCTTCTCATGGTCGCCGCCCAACATCTCGAGGAAGCTCGCCTGTGTGCCGGTGGTGCCCTTCACTCCGCGAAAGGGCAGCGTTCTCCGCCTGTAATCGATGTCCTCCAGATCGAGCACGAGATCCTGCATCCATAGTGTGGCGCGTTTGCCAACTGTCGTGAGCTGCGCAGGCTGGAGATGCGTGTAGCCAAGCGTCGGTTGGTCCCGCCACCGTTCGGCGAACGTTGCAAGCGCGCGGATTACGTCGAGCAGCCTCGCGCGCAGGATGTCGAGGCCGCGACGCATCTGAATCAGATCCGCGTTATCCGTTACAAAGGCGCTGGTCGCGCCAAGGTGGATGAATGCTTTTGCCTTGGGTGCGACGTCCCCGAATGCATGCACGTGCGCCATGACATCGTGACGGAATCGCTTCTCATAGGACGCCACCGCCACGAAATCGATGTTGTCCAGATTCGCGCGCATCTGTCGAAGCGCTTCGTCAGGAATGTCGACGCCGAGCTCTCTCTCGGATTCGGCGAGAGCCAACCACAGGCGACGCCAGAGCCCGTGGCGCGTTGCCGGTGACCACAACTCCAGCATCGCGGCTGAAGCATAACGCTCGGCGAGAGGCGAGCTATAGCGCGACGTCACCCTACTGAAGACTGAATTCCGTGGCGTAGATCTGCCCGCCACGCTCGAAGTACATCCTGATCGCTCCACGTCCATAGGTCGTGAGAATTCGATTGACCGATTCCGCATCGGTTATCGGCGTTCGATTTATCTGCACGATTACGTCGCCCGACTGGATCCCAAGCTGTTGCTGGACTCTCTCGCTTACGCGGGTGACGAGCGCACCTTGCCTGCTCTGGATCTGGTATTGTGCCCGGATGGCTGGCGTAACGGTGATGAGCTCGAGCTCTCGCAGCACAGTTACCCGGGGCGCGTTTATGTCGGGAAGATCAGTGACCTGGACGGTCACCGGTATGAGCTTTTCACCGCGCCTTATCAGCAGGGAATCGCTCTCGCCAACTCTCAGCTCGAGCAGTTCAGCATACCAATCGTAGGGATTGTGCAGAGTTCGATTGCTGGACCGCGTGATTACATCTCCCGGTCGAATACCAGCCTTTGCCGCGGGCGAGCCCGGCACAACCGACGCGACGACGACACCCTTGTTAGCTATGGTCTCAGTGCGCGACAGCGCCGGCTGGATGCCAATCCACGGGCGTCGAACGATACCGTGAGCGAGAAGATCTTCCGCGACCCGGCGCGCGCGGTTTATCGGGATTGCAAACCCGATCCCGATTGATCCTCCACTCGGTGAGAAAATCGAGCTGTTCACGCCGATGACTTCTCCCGTGGCGTCGACGAGTGGTCCGCCCGAGTTGCCAGGGTTGATCGACGCGTCAGTCTGAATCATGTCCACGTAGACACCTGAGCCTTCGCTCGGCGCCGCTAGGTTGCGGCCTGTTCCGCTCACGACTCCCGCGGTTACACTCGGCTCCGAGTTGGCGAAGAGAAAGCCGTAAGGATTCCCAATCGCTATTGCCCATTCTCCAATCAGTAAATCAGTCGACGAGCCGAGTGGCGCAACGGGGAGATTTTTCGCATCGATCTTGATGACTGCGAGGTCGTTTGTCTCATCACTGCCAATGAGGCGAGCAGGGTAGGTAGTGCCATCCCGCATCGCAACCTGAATTCGGGTCGCGCCGGCAACCACGTGAGCGTTCGTCACTATCGCTCCATCCGGCCGAATGATGAAGCCCGAGCCGAGGCCCGCGGCTGCGCGCTGTCCGGAGCGCCCGCCGAAGAACTGCTCGAAGACGTCGGCCGGAACCTGCTCGATGACCTCGGTCTGGACGGTGACGACGGACGGCGCGACTCGCGCGACCGCGTCCGTGATCGCGGTTCGGCGCGACGAGTTGAGGGCGGTCGAGGACGTACCGGATGTTGATCCCTGAGCTGCGGATTGGGTGCTCGAGGCGCCCTGGCAGGCTAGGAAGGTGAGAGCGAGCAGAAAGCGTGCGGAGCGAATGTTCATGGAGACGGCTTTACCTTTGGTCGCTTGGCGAGGTCGCTCAGAAATCGATCGACGCCGCGGTCGCTAAATGGATGGACAACGAGACGTCGAAGCGTCTCTGGACTTAGACACACGATGTCCGCGCCAGCGGTTGCGCATCGGGCGAACTGTTGTGCCGTCGTCGGGGACGCTGCCATCACGTCACACTCCGCGCCGCCGGTGTCCAGAACGTTCTTGATCTCGGCAAGAGTCTGCGGACCAGACTGTCCATACCTCTCGAGCTCTTCAAGCGTCACTCTCACCACTGATGCTCCGCACTTTGACGCGATCACTGCCTGCGCGCCATTGAACACGAAGGTCGCGCAGATAACTACCCCTTCCGCGCTGAGCTTGGCAATCGGGATGAGGGAATCTTCGACCAGCGGTATCTGGACGATGATGTGATCCGAGATCTTCGCCAGCTCGCGAGCTTCCGTATAGACGTCCGCGGAAGCCACGGCGCCCACAGGCACGCATACTGGCAGAGCAAACTCCCGGGATATCTCCTCGAGCCGTTCTTTCTCTGTTGCTTCAGGCGCGCCAGCGCTGAACGCCACGTAGGAGAAGGCGACCCCATCCGCGAGGCCGGCGGAGGTAGCGCTCCTGATCTCGTCAAGATTCGCGCTCTCGAGATAGATGTTCATGCAGTGTCCAGGTAAAGGTCTTTCGGATACTCCACGCGCTCGAGAAACAGAGCGTGAGAGGGAGCCGGTGGTGAGACTTTACTGTTGTCGTCCTGATCGAGGAGCTCTGCGATGACTCGCGGCTCCCTGCGTCCCTGACCGACATCGAGCATCGTCCCGACGAGAAATCGCACCATGTGATGGAGAAACCTGTCCGCCTGGACGTCGAATACAAGACCACCTTCACGTTCTCTCCACGCCGCCCTTGTCACGGTGCAGCGATGGTCGTCACGCTCTGGCGCAGTCCCTTTGACGGCAAATGCGCGGAAGGAATGTTCTCCGATGATGTGTGTGGCAGATTCCCGCAGTCTGGACAGGTCCACCGCCTTTTGCCAGGCCAGCTCGTACCTGGATCGAAACGGGGAAGATGCGAGATCGTCTGTGCCTACGAAGTAGCTGTAGCTGCGAGAAATCGCGCTATAGCGCGGATGGAACTCCTCACGCATCTCGAAGGCAGTCGCAATCCATACATCGTCCGGTAATATGGCGTTCATAGATCGGCGAAGCGTTGCCGCGGTCCACTTCGCGGGCACGCGTGCGCCCGCAGCCTGGCCGCGTGCATGCACTCCCGCGTCGGTGCGCCCAGCACCAACTACGGCGACAGGTGTCCCACAGAGTTTGGATACCGCGGCTTCGAGGACTCCTTGAACGGTCCGTTCGCCAGGCTGCCGCTGCCACCCAGAAAAGCGCGCGCCATCGTAGTGCATCACGAGCTGCACGGAACGCGACACCATCGCGTGAAATTATCTCTGCACGACTCACTGTCAAGGAACGTAACCCCTTGGAGATGATTGACTTTCGTCGGCTCGCTGGGCAATGTGGACCGACCGCTCGAATGATCTTCCACTGATCGCCGCAGATGGCTCCCAGAACACTCGCCCTACTCTCTAACGTGCTCTCCTCCGCCGGAAACGTCGCGGAGGCGTTGAGCGCATTGAGCCAGGACGTTCTGGAACACGATCGGAACGGAAGCATTGTGTTGTTCATCTACGACGCACGTCGTGACTTGCTCGCGGAACGATTGATCCCGGCACCAGAAGGCATGCGAACGGCTCAGATCGAGATTGCAGTCGACCACCTGCCAACAGCGGGGAGGCGCACTATCACCGCGGGCCGCCAGTTCGCCGACCTCGGCACAGAGTCGGGCGACTACCAAAAGCTGCTTGGTGTCGGCGCTTCTCCCGAGGCCGGAGTTCTCCTCCTGCGCGGTCTGCTGGTTGATGGCGAGCTCGCTGGGGTTCTCGCCTTGTCAGAGCCGAAGACACGCTTCGGCACGCGGCTGTCCGAAAAAATCGCGGCCGCGGTGGATCTCTTTGCTCTCGCTTTCGCGCGTCTCGCCGAACGTCGCGCGCGTGAGGAGGCGGTTCGCACTCTCGAGGAACTGACCCGCGCCCTCAACGACGAGCACTCGCGGGCCGTGCAGGATCTCCAGCGGAAGCTGGCGGAGGCCCAGGCGGCACTCAACGGAAAGGGCGGCGGAGACTCGATTCGCGTCTCTCAGCTCAAACGCGCGATCGAGGTTGCGGCGGTCGAGGCACGGGCAACCGCCGAGCGTCTGTCGGCAGTCGAGGAACAGGTTCGGGTCGCGGTGACCAAGCTCGAGAAAGCACACGTGCAGCTTCACGCCCAGGGCGAGGCGCTTCAGTCACAGAGCGACATCATCTACAGAGTTGAACAGGCGCTTCGCGAAGCAACCACGGGGCGCGTGGATTCCAAAAAGGTGCTAGATGAAGTGCTCCAGATAGTTACGTCGCGAGAGCAGCCTTCTTCGCTCTAGGCTCGAGGAATGAGCGTTTCGCACCCGAATGCGCTGCAGACGGCGATCCATAAGCTCGCGTTCCGCGAGCCGCTTACTGCTCTGGACGCGGAGGCGGCATTCGACATCGTGATGCGCGGCGAAGCCACGGCGGTGCAGGTGGCGGCACTGCTTTCCGCTCTGCGCGCAACCGGAGAAACGGCGGAAGTTGTTGCTGGTGTGGTTCGAGCGCTGCGGAGCGCGATGGTCACCCTTCCGGCGGAGAAGCCTCAAGGCCTCGTAGATACGTGCGGAACGGGCGGTGGAACGGTCTCAACGTTCAACATCTCGACCGCCGCCGCAATCGTCGCCGCTGGCGCCGGGGTGCGGATCGCGAAACACGGCAACCGATCTTTCACCACCCGCTGTGGCAGCGCCGATGTACTCGAAGCGCTCGGCGTCGCGATCGACGTACCTCTCGACATTATGGAGGCGTCGCTTCGCGACGCCGGTATCGTGTTCATGTTCGCGCCACTGATGCATCCTGCCATGCGCCACGTCGGGCCGGTGCGCCGTGAGCTCGGGATACCAACGGTGATGAACATCGTTGGCCCGCTCGCGAACCCAGCTTGCGCGGGGCGACAGGTGGTCGGCGTCTCCGACCTGGAGCGCGCTCCGATACTGGCCGGCGCGTTAGCGGCCTTAGGTACTACTCATGCCATGGTTGTCTACGGAGAGCCCGGCCTCGACGAGGTCTCGCCGCTCGGTCCCACCCACGTGGTGGAAGTGCGGGCCGAAGAAACGAATCGCTGGACCATTCATCCCGACGAGCACGGCTTCCGGAACATCTCACGGGAAGATCTCGTGGGAAGCGAGCCCTCGGACAATGCGCGGGTCATCGTTGATGTTCTGGACGGCAAAGCGTCGAATGGCGCGCACGCCGCCACAGTGCTAAACGCGGCCGCGGCGATCTACGTCAGCGGTCTGGTGAAATCCTACGACGAGGGAGTTGCCGCCGCGAAGAAATCAATCAGCTCGGGGCAGGCAAAGACCGTGTTGGAAAGGTTGAGGCGCGCTACGACAAAGCCAAGCTGAACTTCAACTTGGCTCTCTTACCTCTAGAATCTTCTCAGCACACCCACGACGATGCCCTGGATCGAAACATCGTTCTCATGGACGTAAATGGGATTCATCGTCTCGTTCGCCGGTTGCAGCCGGATCCGACCATCACGCTCGCGATAGAACTTCTTGACCGTCGCGGAAGTACCGTCGATCAGCGCTATCACCATCTCACCGTTATCGGCCGTGCTCTTCTCATTGACGATCACGAAATCACCGTCGCGAATTTGCTCGTCGATCATGGAATTTCCGCGGACGCGCAGCACGTAATGGTTTCCGCCACGTCGAACCAGATCTTCCGGAACTCCGATGGACTCGGGAGTCTGCACGGCCTCGATCGGTACGCCTGCGGCTACGGTCCCGAGAAGTGGCAGCGACATCGCGCGGGGCAGAACGTCCGAAGGCATGAGCTCGATACCACGGCTCTCGTTGTACGCGCGCTTGATGTAGCCCTTGCGCTCGAGATTGGTGAGATGCTCGTGCACTGTAGCTAGGGAGTTATAGTTAAACTGCGTCGCGATCTCCTCGAAGCTGGGCGCGTAGCCGTGGTCTTCGGTGTAAGTCGCGAGGTAGGTGAGAATCTCCCGCTGGCGTTTTGTTAGCGACATATCCCTTTATTTGCGGCTGGTTTGCGAACGGACCGGTCGACTGGCCCCACCGAACATTTGCCGAATTCCTACGTTAGCCGAAGATCGACCGAAGCGCAAGCACTTTCTGCGTGGACTCCGCCCGGGGGAACCCTCGGTGAGTTGACGGACGAGGCATACACCCGCGCCGCAACTCTCCGGAGCAGCGCGGCGGAGCTCGAGCGACGCGCTGCTCAGGTACCGCAGGCGCCGAGTCTCGCTCGTGCTCTCAGCAGAGAGGACGTTGGGATAATCGCGGAGGTCAAACGATCTTCGCCGTCGAAGGGTGTTATTAACGCGGCCATCAAAGTCGAGACGCAGCTCAAAGCGTACGAGCTGGGCGGTGCGGCGGCCATCTCTATCCTCACTGAGCCAACACGTTTCTCCGGATCGAATGAGGATCTTCTGACGGCGCGGTCGCTCGCCACAATTCCCCTTCTCAAGAAAGACTTCCACGTCGATCCTCTGCAGATCATCGAGGCCCGCGTGCTTGGTGCATCCGCGGCACTCGTCATTGCCAGAGCTGTTAGTCCGGAGAAGATGCGGATGCTGATCGAGGCCGCTCGCGCCGTTGGGATCGAGACCCTTGTCGAAGTTCGCAACGAGGACGAGCTCGACCTTGCGCTCCGCTTTGGCGCCCAGATCGTGGGCGTTAACAATCGCAATCTCGAGACGCTGGAGATCGACCCTCACACCTCGTTACGACTGATTCCGCTGATCCCGCCCGACGTCATCGCCGTCGCCGAGAGTGGTGTGAGCTTAGTTGAAGATGTTCAAGTGCTCGCCGAGGTGGGTGCGGACGCGGTGCTCGTCGGCTCGACGATTTCCGCCTCGCCTGATCCAGAAGTGAGGGTGCGTGAGCTCACTGGTGTGCCGAAGGTAGGCGGTGCTCGCAAAAGTTAAGTTCTGCGGCATGACCCGTCCGCAGGACGCGGCGCTCGCCGCCGAAATTGGCGCGAGCTACGTCGGTGTCGTTTTCGCCGACGGACCTCGGCGCGTCACGCCCTCGGAAGGGCGGACGATTCTCGATGCTGCCGGCGGCAAAGTAAGGCGAGTTGGCGTATTCGGAACGAACGAGCCGGACCAAGTTCTGCGTGGCGCCGAGGAGGGAGTGCTCGACGTCGTCCAGCTCCACGCGGATCCCACGCCGAACCATGTAAAGGCGATTCGGAAGCGTTTCGGCGGCGAGATCTGGGCGGCGGTCAGAATCGCCGCAAAGCACATCCCCCCTGAGTCAGAATCGCTTTTTGATCTCGCCGATGCGGTGGTACTCGACGCGCGCGCCGAGAAACGACTCGGCGGGACGGGTCACGCCCTTCCGTGGGATGACCTTGCCGCTGATCTGGCGCGCGACAGAGGAAGCGCGGCGGTCGTCCTGGCGGGAGGACTCAATCCAAACAACGTCGCATCCGCAATCAAGACGCTCGCTCCCGATGTAGTCGATGTCTCGTCGGGAATTGAAAGCGCTCCAGGAGAAAAGAACCCATGGCTGATGCGGAACTTCTTCGCGGCGGTAGTGGGAGCCAGGACACGGTAATGGCAACGGATATCTCACACCGTTTTGGAGTTTTTGGCGGCCGGTACGTACCGGAAACGCTGATCCCGGCACTCGACGAGTTGGACGCCGCTTACGACGAGGCGATGTGTGATCAGGGCTTTCGCGCCGAGCTCGATCAGTTGCTCAAGGAATATGTGGGACGGCCGTCTCCACTCAGTGTTGCACCCCGAATGTCTGAGGAGGTGGGCTGCGCTGTTTACCTGAAGCGAGAGGACCTGAACCACACAGGGGCACACAAGATCAACAACGCACTCGGTCAGGCGCTTCTCGCTCGGCGGATGGGAAAGCGACGGATCATCGCGGAGACAGGCGCCGGCCAGCATGGCGTGGCGACAGCTACGGTATGCGCGCGCTTCGGGCTCGATTGCACCGTCTACATGGGCGAAGAGGATATGCGGCGGCAACAGCTCAATGTCTTCCGCATGAGATTGATGGGCGCGAAGGTAGTTCCGGTACTTTCCGGAACGCGAACGCTCAAAGACGCCACCAGCGAGGCCATCCGCGACTGGGTCACGAACGTAACCGACAGCTACTATATCATCGGCTCGGTGGTCGGGCCGGCGCCCTATCCGCGAATGGTTCGGGACTTTCAGGCTGTGATCGGACGCGAGGCCAGGGCGCAAATGCTGGAGACGGCCGGCCGCCTGCCCACCAGCGTCGTAGCCTGCGTCGGCGGGGGATCGAACGCGACCGGAATCTTTCACGAGTTCGTGCCGGAAGCGTCGGTAGAACGTGTTGGCGTCGAGGCAGCGGGGAGAGGCCTGGACAGTGGTGAGCATTCGGCGTCTCTGCTGCGGGGCGTCCCGGGCGTGCTGCATGGCTCCTTCAGCTACCTGCTTCAGGACGCCAGCGGCCAGGTCCACCCGGCCCACTCCATCTCGGCGGGCCTGGATTACCCGGGCGTCGGACCCGAGCATTCGTACCTCAAAGACACTGGCCGCGCCCGCTATGTGTCGGTCACAGATGAGGAGGCCGTGGAGGGATTGGGAATCCTGAGCCGCCTCGAGGGAATAATCCCGGCTCTGGAAACGTCACACGCCGTCGCCTGGGTCGTCAAAGATAAAGCCCGGTGGGCAGCGAACGACGCCGTACTGATCTGCATCAGTGGGCGTGGCGACAAGGATCTCGCGCAAATCACAGAGATGGGACTTCTTCCCGAATGACAACGTCGGTAGGCAACGCGGTCCAGGCGCCCCTCGCTGAGGCGCCTTTTCCGGTCGCGTACGTCACCGATTTGCTGAAGGCCTTTGTAAAGGCTGTTCGCGCGCACCAGTTGTACATGCCGAACAACCCCATGCACGTCCGCTCGCTCGAGGCAGTGCGGGAGACCTTCGCGGCCCTCTGGAAGCAAACCGACGAGCTCGAGCTGCAGATCGTCGAGACTCAGCTCGTATGGGAGGGCCGCGTCGTGCTCGACGAGCAGGAACGAACCAGCGACAACATCGCCTGGATGTTCTACAAGGATGGCGTTCGCGAGCTCAAGATGCTGCGTGGATTCGAGGAGGAGGAGCTCGGGACTCTGTTCGACATCCTCCAGCGCGCCCGGAAAGCGACCGATGACGACGACGATCTTCTGACGATGCTGTGGGAGCGCGAGTTCTTGACGTTCCAGTACAAGTACGTCGATCTCACAGCGGAAGGCGGACCGGGCGTCGAGTCCATGGAGCGAGCAGAACAAAAGGAGAAAATTCTTTCGCCTGCCCAGGCCGAAGCCGGGTTGGAGTCTACGACATCATCTATCGCGAACCTGGATGATTTCGATTCCACCCTCTACTTCCTCGACGACAAAGAGGTCGCGTACCTCCAGGAAGAGATCAGGCGCGAATTCTCCACCGACCTGCGGCCCGCCGTAATCGCGTCTCTGCTCGACACCTTCGAGACCCACAAAGATCCGACTGTGCGCGAAGAGATCTGTGGGCTCCTCGATTATTTCCTCCTCATTCTGCTTTCCAGCGCTCAGTACAGAAACGCGGCGTACCTGCTTCGTGAGGCCGGCGTGACATCCGGTCGCGCGCCGGAGATTCTCGAACCCCAGAAGCAGCGGCTATTGCAGCTCGGCGAGCTGATGAGCGACCCGAAGCCGCTCGGCCAGCTTCTCCAGGCACTCGAGGATTCGCCGCTCAGGGCTCCGCAGATGGAGCTCGATGAGCTGTTCGGTATCCTGCAACCGCGCGCTCTCGAGACGATTCTAAGCTGGATAGGGCGCAGTACGAATCCGCAGCTCAAGGCGCTTCTCGAGTCGGCTGCAACGAGACTCGCCTCCGCGCATACCGCGGAGCTTGTTCGCCTGATAGGCGCGGATGACGAAGCCGTCGCTATGGAAGCCATCCGGCGCGCGGCAGCCCTCAAGTCCGCGGCGGCGGTTCCCGCACTCGGCAAGATGCTGACGCTAGGCGAGCCTGTTCTTCGAGTCGCGTCCGTAACGGCGCTCAACCAGATCGCTTCCCCTGGGGCAATGCAGATGCTCGAGCGGGCAATCGAGGATGAGGATCGCGAAGTCCGCATCGTTTCCGTCCGGGCGATTGGAGCACGCAACGCTCGCTCCGCTCTGCCAAAGATCGAAGCGGCGATCAAGGGCAGGGAGCTTCGGGATGGAAATCTCACCGAGAAGATGGCGTTCTTCGAGGCATACGGTCTCCTTTGCGGAGAGCCGGGAATTCCGTTGCTCGATGGCTTGCTGAACGCGAAGGGATTCATGGGCAAGCGCGATGACCCCGAGATCCGAGCTTGTGCCGCAATGGCCTTGGGCAAGATCGGGTCGCGCAAGGCAATGGATGCTTTGAACAAGGCTGCTTCAGAGAAGGACGTCATCGTCAGGAATGCGGTCAGCCGCGCCATTCGGGGATCCGCGGCGTGAGCACGATCGTAGAGCAGGTAGATGGCTGGGAATCTGACCGCCAATCCGGTGGTAGCGTGCGCCGTGGCGGTCGGAATTTCATGGTCGCCTTCTATGCCGCGCTCAGAGCAATCAAGCTGTATCCCGTCGAGCACACTGCGGTGCAGAAAACGCTCGCCGAGCTCTCGGAGATTGCAGAGGAGCTGCGCGCCGAAGAAGGCGAGCTGGAGTTCAGGGTATCGGGCGAGTTCATCTTCATCAACTCGACGCGTCTTCGTCTCGATCTCAGTAATTACGCGACCTTCGGCCATATCCTCACCCTCTGCAAAGCCGCTGGGATAGGAGCGATCCATGTCGGTACGAAGGGTACCGCACGCGACTGGACGGTACTTCTCTCACTCCTTGGTGCGGAGACCGCCAGCGCACCGAAGGATCGCTTCCGGGAGATCGAACGACGCCTCAGAGATACGAAGATCGACACCTTCGAGCTCGACGAGCCGAGCGAAACGGTAACTGACAAGGAGTTCAACGAAGAAGCGAAGGCCGCCGCGAATCGCACTTACTCCCAGTCAGTCGCCGTCACGAAGGACGTGATCAATTCCGTTCGCATCGGCAAGACCCCGAACATCAGAAAGATCAAACGTGTAGTGCAGGGTATCGTTGATCAGGTGCTCAACGAAGAGACGTCCCTCATCGGTCTCACGGCGATTCGCGACTACGACGAATACACATTCACCCATTCCGTGAACGTCTGCATTTTCTCTGTCGCGCTTGGCCGACGCCTTGGAATGAGCAAGCTGCAACTCTATGAGCTTGGCCTCGCCGCTTTGATGCACGACATAGGCAAGTCGCGCGTGCCGCTCGACCTCTTACAGAAGACAGGTCAGCTCACCGAGGAAGAGTGGAAGTGGATGGCCGCGCACCCGTGGCTTGGCGTGCTCGTTCTTTTTCAGTTCCGGCGTCAGCAAGAGGAGCTCTCCTATCGAGCGATGACTGTTTGCCACGAGCACCACATGAAGATCGACCTGACCGGGTATCCGCGAGTGATTCGTCCGCGCCAGGTGAGCCTGCTCAGCAAGATCGTGTCGATCGCTGATGGCTATGATGCGGCGACCTCGCGCCGCGTTTATCAGACGGAACCTCTTGCTCCGTCAGCGGTTCTCGAGGAGATGCGCGACAACCCGCGGCGCGGTCTCGACCAGGTTCTGGTGAAAGCCTTCATCAATCTTCTCGGCATTTATCCTGTCGGCACGCTCGTGGTTCTCGATACCTTCGAGCTGGCGGTCGTCTCGGCTTCGAATCCGAATCCGGAAGCATTGTCGCGGCCAATCGTTAAGATTATCAGCGACCCTCAGGGTAACAGAGTGAGTCCGCCGCTCGTCGTCGACCTCGCTGTGCCCGAAGCGGGTGGTCAGTACGCGCGCACCATCATCAAGACGGCGGACCCCGATCGCTATGGCGTCACTCCCGGCGACTACCTCCTCTAACGCAATCACGCGTCGCTTCGACGCTCTCAAAAAAGCATCACGCAAGGCGCTCGTCTGTTACGTCACGGCTGGCCATCCGGACGTACTTCGTTCGCTGGATATCCTGCGCGCGCTCGAGGAAGGAGGCGCAGACATCGTCGAGCTCGGCGTCCCTTTTTCGGACCCGATCGCCGACGGTCCGATAATCCAGGCGAGCTCGCAACGCGCACTGGAGCAAGGCATGGATTACGACGGAGTTCTGGAGCTTGTCGAGAAGGCCGGCCTCGACGTTCCGATCGTGCTTTTCAGCTATCTGAATCCCATCCTCGCGGCGGGGCCAACGGCGCTCACCCGCGCTGCCGACGCCGGAGCGGATGGGATTCTTGTCACGGACCTTCCCGTGGGCGCCGATCCGGAGCGCTGCGTGCAGCAGATCCGGGATCGCCTGCGCGGCCACCCGGTGGTCATCCAGATCCCGAACGCGCTGGAGGGCGAGTTCACCGGCGTGGTCGATCTCATGGCCATGCGGCTGGTCGAGTGGGAGGACGACACCACCGGCGCCGCG
>CADDZN010000034.1 GCA_902812375.1 bacterium
CTTCATTTTTCGTCGCGAGAGAGATTCCGACCATGCGGATCATACGCTGTCAGGATGGCGAAAGGTCGGCCAAAGCCGACGCTCCTCAATCCCAGGAGTGCTCTCTCTGAGAGTTTTTTCCGCAAATCGATTTGGATTGGAGGCGTGGTCCTGAAGCTGAGAATTGTTTCCGGATAGCGAGGCCAATCAGGATCGTATTGATCGGGCATGGTTGTCATGCGGCTGACGGTTACAAGGTTCACACCAGATTCCGTGGCACCGTGGCACCGCGCGTGGTACGCTCCTTGACTTGCCTGACGATGTGAACCCAAAACCAACGCAGATCTGGCCTGATTTACTCTACCTGGTTCGTCACGGCGAGTCGGCGGGGAACGTCGCGCGGGAGGCGGCACTCAGAGCCGGCGAAGCAATGATCGACATCGATGTTCGTGATGTCGACGTTCCGCTCTCGGAGCTCGGGCAGCGGCAGGCGATTGCGCTTGGACGGTGGTTCGGGGCGCTTCCACCCGAGCGTCGGCCCACGGTTCTCTTGACCTCTCCGTATCTCCGCGCGCGCCACACGGCCGGCCTCATCGTCAAGACCGCCGGGATGTCCGCCGATAGCTACTCACTCATCGTCGACGAGCGTTTTCGCGAGAAAGAGTTCGGCATCCTCGACCGTCTCACGGCAGTGGGAATTCGCGAGCACTATCCTGACCAGGCCGAGTTCCGGCGTCTGCTCGGGAAATTCTTTCACAGGCCGCCGGGTGGAGAGAGCTGGTGCGACGTCATCCTGAGATTGCGAAGCGCCACCGAGATGATGTCGCGCGAGTACTGTGGAGAGCGCGTGCTCATTGTCTCTCACGCGGTCGTCGTGCTTTGTATGCGCTACATCCTCGAGCACATGACGGAAGCAGAGTTACTTGCGGTGGACAAGAAAGCTGACATCGCCAACTGCTCGGTCACATCCTATCAGTATGATGAGTCTCTGAGCTCGCGCGGCGGAATGCGTCTCGAGTTGTACAACTTCGTAGCGCCGCTCGAGGAGGCTGGCGAAATCGTGACCTCGGAGCCGGACGCTACGGTAGGCGCGCGGTAGGCATCATAGCTGCAGCGAAAGCATTGGGCTGGTGGGCGTAGTTGGAGTGTCTCGGCGTCTCACGATTTCGCCCGCCGGAGCTTTCATCGGTAGTGTCAACAGAAATGTGGTTCCCGATCCCAGCTTGCTCGCGACAGTAACATCGCCGCCCAGCAGTCTGGCAAGCTTTCGCGTTACGCTGAGACCGAGCCCGGTACCACCGGTTTTTCTCGTCGCTGTTTGTTCAGCCTGCCAGAAGGGCTCAAAGACATACTCGATGTTCTCTGCGGCGATGCCGACTCCAGTGTCGGCAATGCTTACTTCCAGTGTCCCACCGATGACGGTGCACGCGAGGCGGACTTCGCCCCTTTCCGTAAACTTGATTGCGTTCGACAGCAGATTGACCAGCATCTGCCTGAGCTTCGTGCCGTCGGTTTGAATCGGCTCATCTTCGTCGAGCAGCTTGACGACGAGCTTGATTTTCTTCGCCGCTGCCATTGGCTCGACGAGAGAAGCAGCGTCACTGAGCGTCTGATTCACCGACAATGATTCCCAGCGCACCCGCTCGCGTCCGATATCGACGCGCGCGAAAGTCAGGATCTCGTCGATGAGGCCGAGCAGATGTCTGGCGCTTGCATTTATTCTTCCGAGCTGCTGCCGCTGAAGCTCCGTCACGGGACCCGTGATACCGTCCGAGAGAAGTTCCTCGTAACCCATGATGGCGGTTAGCGGAGTGCGGAGCTCGTGCGACATCACCGCGAGAAAATCCGTCTTGCTGTTGTTCGCGCGCTCTGCCTCTGCTCGCGCGGCTTCAGCTTCCGAGCGCGCCCTCTCGGCGTGCGCCCTTGCTTCCTTCTCGAGAGCGAGCAGATCCATTCTCTCTTTATCCGTGTTTCGAAGAACCCTCGCGGACCATAGCACGAGACCGACGAAGGTCAGTATGCTGGCGACCGCAAAGAGCGACACCCCGAATTCAGACTCGTACGCCCCCTCGGATTCTCCCGCCAGGCGGACGAGACCGAGAATCACCGGCGCGAGAACGGCGGCAGGAAGAAGTCTGCGTGTCAGGACTCCGGCCGGTCCTTCGTCCATCAAGAGAGATGGCACTCCGCGGTCGCGGACGGCGAAGACGATTCCGACGCCGAGCGCGAGGTGCGCGATCGCGGTAGGAAAAGCCATCCCGGATGATTGGGAGAGCATATACACACCGCGCACTCCGAACACATACCCGAGGATCGCGATGAGTGAGATGAAGAGCGCGGGTATCGCGAACATTTGCGCACGCAGGTCGCCCTTTCGCTGATCGTGCGGAATAAAGAGCATTCCAAGCGCGTATAGAAGGAGACAGACGGCGCTGTTTATTGCCATGCGCCCCGGCGGACCCCAGGGCGTTTCCCGCAACTGACTTCCGAAAAGCATCAGGTCGAATGTCGACCCGCTGTGCATGATGTATTCGTAGAGTGTCAGTGTGGCGACCGTCGCGACGAGAGCAGCAAGAGCCTGTTGAGCTCCCTCTGTCGTGGGTGTGCGCACGGATCGCACGGACATCGCGAGGGAGATGCCAGAGAGGACGAAGCAGATCGCCGTCATCGGCAGCATCGACAAACCGCCGGGCAGCCACGACCCCACAATGGGAAGCCGGAACGCCCAGCCAAGCAGCACGAGCGCGCCGAGAACAGTGACGCCAATGCCTGCCGTGAAGGGCAATCGCTCGAAGAAGCCGATCGATGAACTGTGGCGGCCCGTTGGGCTCAGCACAACTTCGGTTGGATTTGCCATGACGCGTGGAGGGAAAAACCTATTCTGCAAACCAGATCGGTGCAATTCTACCAGGCGATGGGTTTTCGATCACGGAAAAAACCACCGGTGGGTCCAGTGTCTGGCAGTGTCGCGAGCCACACTGGTGTCTCTGCTCCTTTCTCTACGCTCCGGCTTGCGGTTCTACCACCCATACCCGTTTTAACCCAACCCGGATCGACTGAATTGATGAGGATTCCCATCCCTTCGGTTTCGGCGGCGAGAACTCGCGTTACGACGTTGAGCGCGGCCTTGGACATTCTATAGGCTATATACCCCGCTCCCATCTCGGAGAGCGAGCCCATACCGCTGGAAAGATTGACGATCCGTCCGTACCTCCGACTTTTCATGATCGGCGTAGCGAGACGCGACAGGAACAGCGGACCGTAGACGTTCGTCTGCATCGTATCCCGGATGATCTGGACCTCGTGCTCCGGGTTCGCCTCACCCTCCTCTACCATTATTCCGGCGTTGTTCACCAGGATGTCGAGTCGCCCGATCTCGCGCCTGATCCACCTCATGCATTCGCGGATACTTTCCTCATCCGCCACATCGAGCTCGCGCATTTCGACCGGAAGTCGCTCACCAGCGATCTCGCGCGCCGCGACGGCTCCCTTGGAGCTGTCCCGCGAGCCGAGAATCACCCGGATGCCAAGCTTCGCTAGCTGCCGGCAGATCTCGAATCCGATTCCGCGATTCCCGCCGGTTACGAGCGCGATTCTTTGTTCGGTCATTTGCATTCAGTAATGAGCTGCGTTTGGGCGCCGTAAGTGACTGAGATTACTGGAGATCGGCGCGCCAGGGGCTGCACGTTGTAAGCTAGGCGGGTAGCTCCATCTGGCAACCGGGGTTGTCTGCAATATCATTGCACTTGATACTTCTTCACATGACCGTCTCGCGCGCCGTATCCTCTTCACGTTCGCCGCGGTCTTCGCCACCGGCCGAGCGTCCGTCGAAGAATGCGATCGCGGAGCTCCTTACCGAAGCGCGAGAGCGGACGCTGTTACTCATCTCCGGATTGTCGGACGAAGATCTGCACAGCCAGCACGATCCGCTCATGAGCCCGATCATATGGGACGTCGGACACATCGCCCACTTCGAGGAGCTGTGGCTGACTCAAAATCTCGATGGACCGATCGAGTTCTCCGAGATGCCGGGCATGTACAATCCCTTCGAGCATCCGCGCGCTGAGCGTGCATCGCTCACGTTACCGACTCTCCAGGAAATGTTGAAGCGATTGAGCGAGATTCGGATTCGCGTTCTCGACTGCCTCGACAAACTGAAATGGAACGACGAAAACCCACTCCTCGAAGGGGGCTACGTATACAACATGGTTCTGCAGCACGAGTACCAGCACAACGAAACCATCCTTCAGACGTTACAGCTCAAGAAGGGCGAGCCATATCGCGCCCCTCGCGCAATCACTTTTCCCCGTCGCCCAATCAGCCCTGGCGGGAGCGTGCGCTTCGATGGGGGACGCGTCACGATTGGGACGAATGATCGTACTACTGCATACGACAACGAGCGGCCCGCGCACGAGCTCGAGCTCCCCGCATTTCTCATTGATCGCAATCCGGTCACGAATGGTCGTTTCGTGGATTTCATCTCGGACAACGGCTACGGGCGCGAAGAGCTTTGGTCTCCGCCTGGCCGCCGCTGGCTCGCGGAATCTCGCGCGGTGGCGCCAAAGTATTGGACGCGCGATGGCGACGGCTGGATAACGCGCGTGATGGATATCACGCGTCCGGTTGACGCTACCAGACCCGTGTGTCACGTCTGCTATTACGAAGCTGAAGCATTTGCAAAATGGGATGGCAAGCGGCTTCCCAGCGAATTCGAGTGGGAGGCAGCCGCGTCGTGGGATGCCTCCACTGGAGTTGCACGCAGGTTCCCCTGGGGAAATTCCAATGCCGACGCCAGAATCGCGAACGTCGACCAGCTCGCCTTCGACACGGCTCCCGTCGGCACTTACACCAACGTCTCACCGATCGGTTGTTACGGAATGGTCGGCGATGTGTGGGAATGGACGTCGAGCGACTTCAACAGCTATCCAGGGTTCGAGAGCTTCCCCTACAAGGAATACTCCGAAGAATTCTTTGGTTCAGAGTACAAGGTCCTGCGCGGTGGGTCCTGGGCCACTCGGCCCGGCGCGATTCGCAATACCTTCCGCAATTGGGATTACCCGATCAGACGACAGATCTTCAGCGGCTTCCGCTGTGCTCAAGACGCGTGAGAGAGAGCCCATCGCGCGCGCGCATCGCGCCCGAGAGCGCGCCGTACACGGTGCGGCGCTCGCGAGAGCAAATGCTCAGCGACGTGAGAGAGGGTCTCTCGGCTACAGCCAAACAACTCTCGCCAAAATATTTCTACGACGAGCGCGGCTCGGAGCTGTTCGAGGAGATCACTCAGCTCCCTGAATATTATCTCACGCGAGCCGAGCGAGTTCTGCTCGAGCAGAAAATCGATGGAATAATCGTGGCGGTGCGGCCTTGCTCTTTGGTGGAGCTGGGTGCGGGCAGCGCGACGAAAACGCGGATCATCATCGACGCAATGCATGAGCGTGGCTGCGCCGAGTGCTATGTACCAATCGATGTGAGCCGGGACTTTCTCGAGGCGACCGCGAAGCAGCTCGAAGCGGATTACCCCGACATGCGCGTGATGCCGGTTGTCTCCGACATCACCGAGCCGTTTTCATTGCCACCCACGGTCGGCCCGACTCTGGTCGCATTTCTGGGCAGCACTATCGGGAATTTTTCGAAGGAGGAGTCGATCGCGCTTCTGTCTCACATCTCCGCTTCGATGGCAGCGAGCGACCGGTTATTACTTGGCGCCGATCTCGTGAAGGATCCCAAGATCCTCGAACGGGCGTACAACGACTCACAGGGTGTGACGGCGGAATTCAACCTGAATCTTTTGAGAAGGCTCAATCGCGAGCTCAACGCCAATTTTCCCCTGACGGATTTCGAGCACCGAGCGTTCTACAGCAGCGAGCAGCGGAGGATCGAGATGCACCTCGTCGCGCGGAGACAGCTCACTGTGACAATTCCCGAGATCGGCGAGATCCATTTCGAGAGAGGCGAAAGCATTAGGACGGAAGTGAGCTACAAGTATGACCGCGCCACCCTCGAGGAGATTCTCCGAGTGTCGGGCCTGTCGATGGAAAGCTGGATGCCGGCAGACGATGCCTCGTTCGCACTGCTGCTGGCCCGCGCAGAGAGCTGAGTCGCTCCGTGGGCCTCTCGGAGGCGAAGCTGCTGGATGACCTGAGGCAGCGTTCTTTCTCTCCTTCACATTCCGAGTCCCCACGGACCATTGGGATCGAGCTCGAGCTGATTCCAATTTTCAGGGCGACGCGATTGCCGGCGCTTCCGCGACCCGCTACAGGAAAATCGACGGCCGAGATATTATCGCGCCTCGCATGCCTCGAAGGCTGGAAAGAGGAGTGCGTGGAAAATGATCCCCCATCGTGGACACTTCAGGATCGCGCACGCATCTCCTTCGAGCCCGGTGGACAGATAGAAATCAGCAGCGCTCCCGCGGGCGTTGCATCTGCGGTGATTGCCGATACTCAGAAGGTGGTCGGCAAGATTCGCGGGGCGATGCTCGAAGCTGGAGTTGAGCTGATCTCAAACGGCGTCGATCCCTTTAACGGCATCGATGCGGTGCCACTACAGCTTCATCGCGATCGCTATGCTCGGATGACCCGATTCTTTGAGAGCGTCGGGACTTCTGGTGTCCGGATGATGCGCCAGACAGCAGCGGTGCAAATCAATGTGGAGCGCGGTCCGAGGCCGCTCGAGCGGTGGCGGCTTCTCAATAGCCTGGCGCCGTATATCGTCGCGCTCTTCGCGAACTCCGCAAGCTACGCGGGACGAAGCACCGGACACGCGAGCTATCGCGCGCATCTCTGGCGCACGCTGGATCGTACCCGCACGGGTTTGCCGTATGATGCGGAGGATGCGCCAGGACGATATCTGGATTTCGCCCTCGAGGCCAAAGCGATTGCAGCCAATTCCGTTTCAGGCACATGGCACACTTTCCGGGAATGGATGAGAAGCGCCGAGAGCGCGGGATCAATGGGGTCGCGCAGTCCTGACATGACGGACTGGTCCTTTCATCTCTCCACTCTGTTTCCCGAAATTCGCCCCAAGGAATTTTTCGAGATTCGGTCAGCCGACGCCATCGATCCTGAGTGGCTCGCCGCGCCGGTGGTATTCATTACGGGGCTCGTGTACGACGAGGAGAGTGCGTCCAGCGCCACGACGCGACTGGGCGCCCCGAGCGAAGAACTTCTCGAGCGAGCGGGAAGATCCGGCGTGGCGGACCCAGATATTCGGGCGATGCTGTCGAGGCTCGTCGAGCTCGCCCTGACCGGCGCAGCGAGACTCGGAACGCATTACCTCTCAAACAGAGATATCGAAACAGCGCGGGAATATTTTGCGCGAATCCTTACGCGTTAATCTCACGCGCTCTTACTGCCGCTCGGGCTGGCCATACTGAGCGAAGATTGAACAACGCGGATGCGGCGGACGAGGCGGACAAAAGGCGGAACGCGTCCTATACCACATGCTTGGAAAAAGCAGCTTGGGACGCATGCTCGGAATCGCTTCGACTAGCTACTAACACCAAAGATTTCTGATTACCGAGACGGAAGTTTCTTCCAGATGAAGCGGATTTAACGGATTAAACGGATCGATCCCAAAGGAGCTCTGGTCTATCGCACCAGGGCTCCTTTCTTTTTGTTATTTGCATTGAGACACTAGTGTGGCGGGAAGAAGCCTGCCTGAGCGGCAGCTCCCAAGAAATTCCGGCCCGCCAGTAGAATCCGTTACACCACTCGGAGCCGATTTCGAGCATCCGCATTGGTTCCGAGCATGCGTATCACCTCAAAATTGGTAGCCCAGGAAACGCTTCTCCGCTCCCTTTCCGCTCCATCCGCGCAGTTTCCGCGTAGTTCAACCCTCGAACATAATGGCCATTCGAAGCACTTCGGAGCCAGTGCGATCAGAGATCTCTTCTGTTAGTCGCCAGTCGAAGCGCATCCGCTAGCGCGCCATCGGCGCCAATCCCGGCATGCTCGCCGGCATTCCGAGTGTCGCCGCCGGTGGGAGTTTATGAGTTCTATACCATTGCTGCCGAGCCAGATTGATTCGCTCGCCACGATCGATCCACATCTGCGTCGCAATGTCGTAGCGCGCGAGCACATTGCGCAGCCAGTATGGCCTGTTCTCGCGCAGCCACAGTTTCTCGTACTCGTCTCTGATCAGAGAGTACCCATCCCGGAGATCCTGGAGCCGGCCGTTTATTCCCGTGATGTCGGCGAGATCGCGTGCCGGTGACTTGCTCGTCGAATCTGCGGCGCGATCGTACATCCCAACGACTTCGTCGGCGAACTGGAATTTCATTCCGATGAAATCGATCCGCCGGGCGCCGAGCTCCAGCGCGTCGAGTGCATCGCGTTCGCGCACGACGTGCGGTTTCGCCTGCGCGATAAAAACCAACGCCGACTCCGCGAGAATGCGCACGTCGTGCGTGTATGGCCTGATTCGCTGCGCCATGCTCTGGCCTTCATCGGTCCACGGGTCGAGCCAGAAAAGGTAGTCACTTGCGTCACCGACCCCACCAGCGCGCAGCAGCGCGTGCGCCGCTGTGATCCGACGCTCCGCTTCGTCGATCTTCCCACTCAGATCGCCATGAAAGACGCGGCCGTAGCTCGACGCAAAGGCGTCGATGCTGCTCTCCCCTCGTTGCCACGCCGCGGCGGCTCCGAACAGATCTCCGTACCACGTCTGATTGAAGAGCGACTCACCGTCGTCGTCCCACGACGTGATGAGAGCACCGGTTGAGCCGAGTCGCTGTCCGTCGCGAATGAATCCCTGAATGTTCGGAAGGGCCAATGCATTGTTTGGATAGACGCGATTCCAGCTATTCACCCCCGGTGCTACCCACGTCTCCATGCCCGCGTCCCGGAAGGGATTGATGAACCTCGCGAACGAAGTGTCGGGACTGTAGTGCCACGGCACAGCGATCAGATCCTTCGGCAGTGTCTTCACCAGCTCGGGACTGTTCATCGCGACATCGCCCCAGAACAAAAATTTCTTGCCGCTTGGCCTGAGCGCCGATTCGATCTGCTTCAGAAAATCGAGATATACGGCGCCTATGCCCTCTGTTTTCACCCTTTCTGCCGTCTGGCCGCGTCCGAGCTCGAAAGTTTCGTCGGCGCCTAAGTGAACGAAATGACTCGGGAAGAGAGAATCGATCTCGGCGAAGAGACGCTTGATGAGCGGAAGCGAGCCTGCCTGTCCCGGCGCGAGCACGTGACCATGCGGAGTCTCGCCGAGTGGAGAGTAGATCTCGTACTTCAGTATGTGGTGGAGATGCCCGAAGGCCTCCTGCTCCGGTATCACGTCAACGTGATACCTCGCGGCATATGCAACCAACTCCTTCACGTCTGCGTGTGACAGCGCTCCGCCCGGCGGGGCGATTAGTGGATCGGATTCGTAGGCGAGAGTGTGCTCGAAGTAAGGCGACAACACATTCATCTTGTATGCGGCGAGCGTCCTGATCTGCTTCTTCTGGAAGTCCAGCGTCGGTACAGGACCGCGCGACAGATCGTCGTGAAATCCACGGTAGCGCATCGCGGGCCAGTCTCGAACGGTGGCGCGGTAAAGCCTCGCTTGATCACCGTCGCCGACGATGATCTGCTTCACCGTTTGCGCGCCGTAGAATACACCCGCCGGTGTCGCGCCGATCACGACAATGCGATTTCCATCAGGCGTGATCACGTAGCCTTCGTCCCGCATTGCTGAATCGAAGGCAAGCGAATGACGGAGCAGCACCGCGCGGGCTGACGGAGCACCAAGTCGCAGGAGCACTACGCGCGGTCCTGGTCCGCTCTCGGCGGTACTTACTGCTATACCTCTTTCCTTGAACGAACTGACGAGGTCAGCGGCGGCAAACGCGTCTTCAGAATTTGCCGGACGAGCGATCGTCATCGCGCGGATCGGCGCTGACCCTTCGAGCTGCATCTCACGGGGCTGTGGAATGAGATGGAGATCTGCCTGGGCGAGGGCTGCCGAAGGGAGGATCGCGAGAACGAGAGTGAGGGCAATCGCTGATTTCATTGATCCACTGGTCAGGGTTTGTTGCCGCGCGGAATGAATATGGCCTCGGGCACGACACAAGGTCTATCTTCCATCATGCTGATCATCTCTCTTCTTGCGCTGTTTCAAAGCGCGCTCGTTCCCGCCGACAGCTCGCTCGCCGTCATCCGCGTCAATCAGCTCGGCTACATGCCCGACGCGCCCAAGATCGCGGTCTTCTGTGCCCTCGAGCAGCGCGACCTGACCGGGTTTTCCCTTAGCGATAGTCGTGGGAAAACGGTTCTGCGTAGCCAGCCGACTTCCGCGAAATCGTTCGGGCCGTGCGTCACCACTTACAGACTCGATTTCTCGTCGGTCAGAGAACCGGGCGAGTATCGGCTGATCGCCGGCGGGGTCACTTCGCCGGTGATTCGCATCCGGAAAAATGCCTACGCCGGCGCCGCTGACACGCTGCTCTTTTACATGAGAGAACAGCGATCCGGGTATAACCCTCTCTTCCGCACCCTGGTGCACACCCACGACGGTATCGTCGTCGACGATCCAGTGCGCGCCGGCCGGTTCGTTCCCGTGACGGGCGGCTGGGCCGACGCCTCTGATTATCTGCAATACGTAATGACATCGTCGAATGCGACTTTTGTAATGCTGATGGCGTATCGCGATCACCCACGCGCGTTTCCAGATCGATTCGACGCCCTCGGACTTCCTGGCAGGAATGGTGTCGCCGACGTGCTCGATGAAGCGCGTCACGGACTCGAGTGGCTTGTCCGAATGTTCCCTTCCGACTCCGAGATGTACAACCAGCTCGGCGACGACCGCGATCACACCTACTGGGATTTGCCGCCGACTGATTCCGCGGACTACGGCTGGGGAAAGGGAAAGGAACGGCCCATCTACCCGTGCACCGGAAAACCGCAGGGCCTGTTCAAGTACAAGAACAGATCGAATGGGTTCGCTTCGACGGCAGGCAAGTACGCATCTGCGTTCGCGCTCGCCACATCTCTCTACCAGAGAAGCGATCCCGCATTCGCCGCCAAGCTCCGACGCAAGGCTCTTTCGGCCTACTCTATCGGCAAACGGTTCCCGGGCGTGTGTCAGGGCGCGCCCGGTCGAGCGCCATACTATTACGAGGAAGACAACTGGGTCGACGACATGGAGTTGGCGGCCGCCGAGCTCTACGCACTGACTCACGAGCGAAGCTACCTGCGTGACGCGCTCGACTATGCATCACGCGAGCCCGTCACCCCGTGGATGGGCGCCGACACGGCAAAACACTACCAATGGTTCCCCTGGCACAACAACGGTCACTACGAGGTTTGGCGTAACGCGAATGCGGCGGATCGGAAAGTCCTCGCCGATTATTACCGGAGAGGTTTGGCCGCCGTCGTCGCGAGAGCTGACAACGGATTCCGGATCGGTATTCCGTTCATCTGGTGCTCGAACAATCTCATGGCCTCGTTCGCGACACAGGCGTATCTGTATCGACAGATGACAGGCGACAACAGGTTCCGTGAATACGAGCAGGCAGCTCTCGACTGGCTCTTCGGAACGAATCCGTGGGGTACCTCGATGGTTATCGGGCTACCGCACAACGGTGTCTTTGCGCGCGATCCGCATTCTGTGGTGGCGAAGGAGATGCACGTCGAGCTCACCGGGGCGTTGCTCGATGGCCCCGTTTACTCGTCGATTTACAAGAATCTCCTCGGCATCAGCCTGCACGAGCCCGACGAGTACGCGCGCTTCAATACTGGCTTCATCGTCTATCACGACGATGTCGGCGATTACTCGACGAATGAGCCGATCATGGATGGCACGGCAAACCTCGCCTATATCCTCTCAGCGATAGGTGACGGCCATAAGTAGATGCCCGAGCTGCCCGACATAACTGTCTACATCGAAGCGTTGGCATCAAGGATCGTCGGTGAGACTCTGGAGCGCGTGCGTATACCCAAACCTTTTCTCCTGCGCTCTGTCGATCCCCCGATCAGCGCCGCACAAGGAAAGCGCGTGCTCGGTGTCAGACGAATGGGCAAGCGGATTGTCGTCGAGCTGGAAGATGACTTGTTCCTGGTCATCCACCTGATGATCGCCGGGCGGTTGCGCTGGGTGACCGCCGGCGGAAAAGTGCCCGGTAAGATTGGCTTGGCGGCTTTCGATTTCAGCAACGGAACTTTGATCCTCACCGAGGCCGGCTCAAAGCGTCGCGCCTCGCTCTGGCTGGTGCGCGGGGAAGAATCGTTGCGGCAGTTCGAGCGCGGCGGCCTGGAAGTTCTGGGTGCCACCCTCGACGAATTCGCCGAGCGATTGGCGCGCGAGAATCACACACTCAAGCGCTCGCTCACCGATCCGCGATTGTTCAGCGGAATCGGCAACGCCTACTCCGACGAAATTCTTCACCGGGCCAGACTCTCGCCCGTCAAACACACTCGGCGGCTCATCGACGAAGAAGTTCAAAGACTCTTTGACGCAACGAGGTCCACACTGATCGACTGGACCGATCGACTGCGTGAAGAATCGGGGGGAGATTTCCCAGCGAAAGTGACGTCGTTCCGCGATGAGATGGCGGTTCATGGGAAGTACGGCCAACCCTGCCCCGTGTGCGGATCACGCGTGCAGAGAATCCGCTACGCCGACAACGAGACGAATTACTGCGCGCGTTGCCAGACCGATGGTAAGCTGCTGGCGGATCGCGCGCTCTCGCGCCTGTTGAAGGAGGATTGGCCGCGCTCTATCGACGAGCTAACGTGGAGCTAGATTGTCCCCGAGTTCACCCATTTCACCACGCGTGGCGGCACATACCTCTCGAAGCGCTCGAGCAGTCTCGCGGGTTCGCGTTCCACGATGACCATTGAACGGTGGACATCGCGCACGAACTTTTCCTCCACCGCGTGATCGAGAAATTCCAAAAGTGGATCGAAATAGCCGGAAACGTTGAGTAATCCGCACGGCTTGGTGTGCATGCCGAGCTGACCCCAGGTCCAGATCTCGAAGAACTCTTCGAGGGTGCCGATGCCACCTGGAAGCGCGACGAATCCATCGGACAACTCCGCCATGAGCGCTTTCCTCTGATGCATCGAGTCGACGATGCGCAGGTCCGTGAGAGCGGTGTTGGCGACTTCCCGTTCGACGAGCACACGCGGAATTACTCCGATCACTTCGCCCAAATCGTCCAACGCGGAGTCGGCCAGCGCGGCCATTAGGCCAACGCTCGAACCTCCGTAGACGATACCGACACCTCTCGTCGCGAGCAGTCTGCCGAATTCGCGCGCCGCATCCAGATATTCTGGATGCGCACCGGGATTGGACCCGCAAAAGACGGCGAGCCGGCGAATTTCGCTCACGCTCGCGGACGCAGCGCGCTCATCATGCTGATCCCAAGGCCCGCAAGCGATTGTCCGCCGTCACAAACCACAACGGCGCCAGTGATGAAACTCGCCGCATCACTCGAGAGGAACAATGCGAGATCGGCGATCTCGTCCTTTGTCGCGAATCGTTTCAGTGGTACACCGCGCGTGAGCTGCTGGCGTATCTCCGGTGTCGGCGCCAGTCGCCGCATTCCTTCCGTATCATCTACTGCCCCCGGCGCAATCGAGTTTACGCGAACTCCGTCCGGTCCCCACTCAATCGCGAGGCACTTGGTCAGCATATCGACACCGGCTTTCGCGGCACAGACGTGCGCCTGTAGAGGCATCGCCGTGAAGGCCTGCATCGCGGAGATGTTTATGATCGATGCACCCGGGCGGCGCAAATGCTCGAACACCGCTCTGCACGTGTTGAACGTTCCAAGAAGATCGATGTCGATTACTGATTTGAACGCATTGGCGGACATCCCGAGCGCCGGCGCGGGAAAATTTCCGGCGGCGCCACAAATGACGAGATCGATCTTTCCATGGGCGTCACTCGCGGCTTTGATTGCGCCGGAAAGTGCATCGTAGTCACGAACGTCGGCGGGATGGCCTGTTGCGGATCCTCCAGCCTCGCCAATCTCGGCGGCGGCTGCGTCGAGTTTTTCCTTCGTCCGTCCGATGAGTGCTACTCTCGCGCCATGTTCAGCGAACCGTTTCGCGATCGCCAGGTTTATCCCACTGCCGCCGCCAGTGATAACAGCGGTCTTTCCATTCAGGATCTTTTTTTCAAATACTTCGGACATTCGCTCTTCCCCGTGGCAATTCCCGAGAAACGCAAACGTACCGTCGACAGAGTGGAATCGCGATGCACGCGATATGGAAAAGAAAAACCCCGTACCTTTTTAGGGGTACGGGGCTGGCTACTGGTTGGCCCACCCGTCCTACAAGCTCGACCAGTAGCTCTATCCCTTCACTGGATCTAAATCCATGCTCTAACTCTTAGACCCACCGTACGTGAAAAGGGTTTGAAAAGTTTTATCAGGTCTTTTTGGCGGTTTCAGGAGCTCCGGCGTTTCCTGGTCGTATCGAGCGACAGATCGCCGGTGGCAGAGAAAAGCTGATCCACCGCGGCTTGGGAAAGCGCGGCGACCGCCTCTCGGCTCAGCGATAATTTCGTGGCGCCAGCGACTGGGCTCTCCTGGATGAGTCCCGCTCTGCGAAGTGTCTGGATATGGTGCGTAATCGTCGGCTTTGAGACGCTCAAACTGCGAGCGAGCTCGGCGGACGTCGTAGGCGTGCGAGCCAGAATCGACGCGATCGCGTATCTCGTCGTATCCCCAAGAGCCCGAAACACCAACTCCGCTCTAAGAGAGCGCGACTCTGACGAAGGTGCTGTCGCGCTCGACCTGGACTGGCTGCGAAAGTTCGCGGCCACTCGCTCCCGAAAAACCGGAAAATACAGATTCACCAGACCTCTCTTCGTCTCGTACCTGGCCCACCATCGCAGTGCGTTGAACGCGGAGGGCAAGACATAGCAGTGGCCAATCCGGTCGTAGGGAATTGCCGGCCCATGCTTGGGTCGGACTTCGCGCGCTCCTTTATCGAATGTTGCCGGCAGTCGGAGCTCCTGCGTCAATTCTTCCAGCGCCAGCGTCTCTTGGAGCTCGCGCATTTCTAGGGATTCCGCTCGTAAGCGCGGCTCTAGCACCGTCCAATCGTTCTGAAAGCTGCTGTTCCAGAATTCGTCTAGCGCAGCCACGAGCTTGTCGCGAAAAACGTCCGGGCGTGCGAGCAGTTCTGAAATAGTCCTGACGGATGGAGATCGCGGATCATAGGGTCGCAGCCCGAAATGTGAGAGCAGCCTCCCACTCGGGCCGTGATTGGCTTCTGCCATGTGACGAAGCCTTGTCTTTCCGCTCGCGAGCGACCGAACGATCCTGGGCTCGTGAAAAATTCCGGAAAGGATGTTCGCCACCAGGTTCGCCGGGGATAGCCGGCCGAGATCCTCGATTATCTCGGCGAACGTGAGCGCACCGTCGGAGTCCTGAAGAGCGTCGGCGAGCAGAGGCCAAAAGATCGGGCGCGGCGCAACGCGCCGCGCCAGTTCCTCGAACCCGTTGGGGAGCCGTTCAAGCGCGTGGACCTTCCACTGCTCGACCGCTGACACCGCCGGATCGGCAAGAATATAGAGAGCATAGAAGAGGTCGAATCGCGGGCTCACCTCGAAGGTTATCATTGGATGTTTGGAGGGCATGTTAGTTAAGAATCTAACCTCGGCTGGCCTCCAGTAAAATCGATGCACGTCTTCGGGCACTAACACCAGGCGTCTAGCCACTAACACCAAAGAGGTCTAGCCACTAACACCAAAGAGTTCTGGCTACCGAGACGGAAGTTTCATCCGGATGAAGCGGATTTTTCGGATGCATCGGATACTGCTTTGGCTCAACGTGGCGTAGGAGAGCATCTCGCCAGGGCTAAGATCTTTCTTAGGAACAGCCGCTCGGGCTGGCTTCTGCCCGCCAAAGAGACGTCTCAATGCAAATAACAAAAAGAAAGGAGCCCTGGTGTTATGAGCTCTGACGCCATTGGGATCGATCCGCTTAATC